>NZ_JBTNDW010000012.1:0-102295 GCF_054510775.1 Arthrobacter sp. TMT4-20
CCCAGCGGTTGCTCGAGGTCGCGGCCGAACTCAATGACCGGCCGCGTAAAACCCTCGGCGGAATCACCCCCGCATACGCCATGCAACAACTACTATTCGAACCAGAAACCCTTACCGTTGCGACGACCGCTTGAATACACCGATCCTTTCCGGGCGATTTTTTGCCACTGTCGTGAGGCCAATGGAGAACCGCGCAGTGAGGACGGTAGATCTGGGTACCGAAGGAAGTGCGTCGACCTTTATCGAAGGAAGGTGGTGGAGAAGCTGCCGGGTTCGCACTGGCATCCATGGCGGTAATGCTGGGAGCGTACTACGGTGCCGGCTGGGGCGGTCGGCAAGCAACCAAAACCGAGGAGTATCGCCAAGAACTTCTCGGAAACAAGCGACGCCGACGACTTACTACTATGACGATGGCTCTTGAAGTGACGACCCGGTTGAGGACAGTGAAGCTTCTCGAGATGCCGATCGATAAAGCTAACCCTCTTGCATGCCTGCTTGAATCGGGCGACTTCAGAGCACAACTACTCGAGTATTCGTGTTGATTTTGTTTGCTGCTCCATGCTTCGCCCCCCATAGTTTTACAGGACCTCATGTCGCGGGGGTCCCCCACCGCGACAGACACTTGCGGCCGGCTTTTGGATGGGCGCTCTCACGGGTGGGTCCGTGAACGGTGGTCTTTGCTACTAGCGGGAGTTGACTAGGGGTTCACTGTCTGCGGGAGCGCTGCGGCGACCGAAAAGGAACCAGGCGGCTGGGCCAAAGAAGGGAAAAATAAGCGTTGCCAACACCCAGGCTACCTTGGTGCTGCTCGTGAGGTGCTGGGTGCGGAGTATGTCGATGAGTGCCGCTATGAAGAGCATCAGGGCCAGGACAGCCATTCCCAAGACGGTAAACTCCCATGCATTCGGCACAAGGGGATTCGAACCCTCAACGGCTAGTGACAGCACCTAAAACCCCCATCGCGACAGCGTCTTTCCGGACGAAGCTTGAACAAATCAGACCAAAGAAGTAGGTAGCAGCCTACAGCCCGAAATTGCTAGAACGGTTGCGCTTCGAATATCGGGAGCCCTAGGGGATCCTTGACCGCGACACTCAAGCCGGCATC
The DNA here is from genome assembly GCF_054510775.1 of Arthrobacter sp. TMT4-20. Taxonomy (NCBI): domain Bacteria; kingdom Bacillati; phylum Actinomycetota; class Actinomycetes; order Micrococcales; family Micrococcaceae; genus Arthrobacter; species Arthrobacter sp. TMT4-20. The sequence goes on from NZ_JBTNDW010000012.1 coordinate 1,106, forward strand.
TCGCCTGCTCGTCCGAAAACTGCGCTCAAATCGCTTTGGTCAGGGTGTGGAGAAGATAGCCATAAGAAAGCTTTGTTTGATTCGCGTGGTCTTGGAGCCAGGACCGCGCCGTGCCCGGAGGGAATTCCATGGCAACTACCTCTTCCAGGTCGTGAACCGAGCGAAAAGTCCAACTACTCATGACCTTTTCGGTAGTAGCGCCTCGGTCCCGCCACCACTGCAGAATAAATTCACCAGGCCCTTGATACTTGGCAACGTTGCCAGCCCGAAGGAGATCAGCGAAGTCGCCATTTTCCTGGTCATTGTCTATGACCACCAGCGAGCCGCCGGGTCTGAGAACACGGATCACTTCAGCCAATCCGGCTGAGCAATCGTTGCTTGGCGAGGGAAAGAAGTAGGCAAACCGAGCATGCACAACGTCGACAGAGGCATCCTGCAGTGGGATGTGTTCCGCCGACCCATGGAGCACCTCCGCAGCTGGCGTCCTACTAGCGGCCGTCTCCAGAAGCGTCGTGTCCGGTTCCACGCCGTAAAGTCTGCGTGTGTTCGGAGAGTAGCGAGGTAACCAATATCCGGTGCCGCATCCCAGATCCAGAAGGTCTTTCCCGTCCCACGGCGCAGTTGCCTCAAGTGCGCGCCAGAGCGTTCCCTCATGGTCGATCGCTTCGTTCTCCTTCTCGTAGAGGAGGACGTTCTGACCTTGGTTCCACGCCCTGGTGAAATCAGTAAACATAAAGTCGACCCTCCCACAGATTGGTTGGTATCCGGGAAACTGGCGTCTTCCCAGCGATCCTCAGCGAGATGCGGATAAAGACTTGCTTGGCGACTCGCAAGAGCTCCTCGACGCAGTTCTAAAAGCGGGAGATCGCGTCTTCCAGCATCCGGTGTCCCTGTGTTTCAAACTCAACGTCACCTACCAAAAAGGCCCATACCGCGGTGCCGATGGCCTCACGCAGCAAATCCATCGACCAGACATGAGCTTCACGTGGGTCCGCGCCGTAGCCGTCCAAGAAGGCGGCCTCTAACGCGGGAAGCTCCTTCCACTGCTGGGTGGCAAGTCGACAGAAGTCCGTAGCTGGTGGCCGGAAGTCGAACCGGCCGAAGTCAATAACTCGCACCCGTTCTCGTTCGATCAGCCAGTTTCGCGGCTGCCAGTCGCCGTGCGTCGGTGCGACAACGATCGACGCCGGACGGTACGCACTGAGGACCCGCCTCGCTTCGGCCTCGACTGCCGGGGCGATTCTGTGCTTTCGATCTAGCCAGGCGTTCGCCTTCTCTGTCGCACGGATTTCGTACTCACCATCCAAGCGTGAATGCTGATTGTGGAACGCCCGAAGTGCGGAGCCTGCCTGCGCGTGAACGTCCGGAGCGAACTCATGAGATGTCCCCTCGACCAGCGTGCCGGGTTGATACGTAGATATCAGTATGTTGACGGCTCGATCGGCAGCTACGAGTTGTCCGGTTCGAGCAAGTCTGACGAGCGGCTCGGTATAGGTTTCGTGTGCCGTGATTTCTCGCCCGATGTGATGGTTGGTTACTGGCGCAGCCTTCACTACGAAGTCCACGTCGTCAGCACGCACATGAAGAACCTTCGTGTCTACGAGCCCCCAAGACAAGTCCTCGATCACCACAGGCGCTCCAAGCAGCCGCGCGACGTACTCGGATTGCGTTCTATCCAGAAGTTCTAAATCCCAGCTGGTCATCGAAACAGCCTATGCGACGGTGTCCGTAAGCCGGTCGATCACCGGGTGCTGCTGGTCCGGCCAGGCACTGAGGCTGCGCGGTTGTGTGCGGACCGGTTACCCCATCCGATGTGAATGCCCCGCAAAGCTCCACATCGTGACTTCAAAAGCTGTCCGTGTTGGCGGAACCATCAGGATTCATAATTCTCATATCTATGCCTCGAAACCCTATGCTCGAATCAGTGTACGAAACATTAGATACGAGACACTTGGAGCGATATGACAAAGCTGATCGGATACGCACGAGTCTCAACTCGGCCTCAGTCGACAGATCGGCAGGAGGCAGACCTGATAGCCGCCGGGGTACGGCGTGATGACTTGTATGTTGACCAGGGGGTGTCCGGGGCTCGGGCGACGAGACCCCAGTTCGATCAAGCACTCGCTGCGTTGGAAGCGAAGGATACGCTCGTGGTGACGACCCTGGACAGGCCGGGACGTTCCACACAGAACATGCTCGACTTCGCCCAGGAACTCCGCAGCCGAGGAGCTGGTCTTCGGGTGCTGAACCTCGGCGGCGGCGACGTCGACACGTCCACCCCGATGGGCTCAATGTTGTTCACGATCATGGCGGCGCTGGCGCAGATGGAACACGACATCAAGCGAGAACGGATCATCGACTCGATCGGGAAACGGCGAGACGCCGGGAAGGATCTAGGAGGAAGGCCACGCCTGATCAGTGACAGCAAAATCCGAAACGCTCTCAGACTCGTCGACAGTGGTGAGCCGGCCGCGCAGGTCGCCCGCGACCTTGGCATGTCCCGTGCAACCTTCTACCGCCGGTCACGGGAGCTGAACGCGAGGTAGAACACGCCGCTTACCGCTGCGAACGGCGCCACTCAGCGTTGCGACTCAGACATGTGGGATTGTTGGCGCCGGAGGAGCGGTGAAAAAGTGTTGCGGTGAATGGCCGGCTTACGGGCGGGCCCTTTGTCTGCATGATGTTGGAACGGCCCAGTTGAACTGAGGCGGCGGTCACTGGGCCCGTAGGGTGTGGTTATGAGAGCACGCATGAATGATCCGTGTTAACTGCACTATTGACACTGCTGCCTTTCGAGCGTGTGTACGGTTTGGGTGTATCGCCCGACTCTTATACCGGACGAGCGCCTCGGTACACGGAGAGCATCGTGAGCCTTGCCCGGCAGGCCACTCCACGCTGTAGTCTACGATGCTGTGATGGGGGAAAGAACTCGCAGGGCGACGTCTGTTTCACGCACACCGCTCTACGTTGAGGCCACAATCCGGGCGTCATTGGACCGGGTGTGGAAGCTCAGTCAGGACCCGGAGTCGCATCCCCGATGGGATCTGCGCTTCTCACGTATCACCCTGATCGAAGCGGACGATGACGGATTTGTTCGATTCCGGTACGAGTTCTACCTGCCACTACACATCATCCGCGGAACAGGCACATCCTTGGGCAACCGGGTCAGATCCGACGGGCAGGCCACCTCGGTCCTGAAGTTCGACACTAACGACCCGATCTCACCCATCGGCCAGGGATCCGGCTACTGGCGCTACATCCCCACCGAGGACGGCATCCGCTTCATCACCGGTTACAACTACCAACCCGGAATGGGCGCCCTCGGGAAGGTCCTGGACTCCTGGTTGATCCGCCCAGCCCTGGGCTGGGCCACCGCGGTGAGCTTCGACCGATTACGACTATGGGCGGAAACCGGCCTCGCCCCCTCCGACGCCCGCAATCGCTGGCTGCTCGACACCACGGCAAGAGCCACCGGCTTCCTCACCGCCTGCGTCCTCCTCCGCAACGCATTAGCCGAGCGATCAGCCGGCACCGCAGCACTAGCCCTGACAGGGGCCCTAGTTACACTGCTCGCCCCGCCCCACTCCACGGTTCCGAGAGCCGCGCGATGCCTACGCAAGGCACCCGATCCACGATCCGCGCGCGCCCCGTCCGCACTGGAGGATCTACCGGAGCCAGCCACGCGGGAGCAGAGCGCAGACCGGGGAGAGCGGTAACACCTATGGCGTCGATCTTCGAGAAAACACTCGGCGAGGACTTTCACCGCATGCACCCCATGCTGCAGAAACGCTTCGGCGTCGATACCGACGCAGGGTACGCGTGCGTGGGACGAGGGACCTTCTCAGAGGTCCGCCGCGGGGCCCGATGGACAGTCCCGTTCCTGCAACTGGGTGCGTACCGGAACATCCTCTTCCCGGACCAGGGGCAAAACATTCCATTCACGATTGAGAACTACCCCTACATCGACGGATTCGGCCGCCCCACGGTCACCTTCGTCAGGACCCTCGACTTGGGCACGACCACACGCCGGTTCGACGCCACCATGATCCACAGCGACCATCGCGGCGGCATCGTCGACTACCTCGGCACACACCAGCACCTCGTCACCGACTTGGCATTGGAGGTCCTGACTGACGGGTCACTTCACCTGCGATCGGGACCCCAAAGGTTCTACGAAGGCTTCGCCGGCTTCACGTTCCCAGCCATCTTCACCGGCACAGCGGACCTCTACGAAAACTTTGACGACACCCGAGGCGTCTTCACCATCCAGATGCAAGTGCGTAACCCCCTCCTCGGATTCCTCTTTGGATACCGCGGCGAGTTCACCTGCACCTACCCGACACTCCACAACGGCAAAATCCCCGAGCACCTGAAACCCGTCAGGGAAGAACACCGCGAATAAGACAACTCACCTGGCAACACCTCGCCCGAATCGTTACAGGGCTCTTCAGGAAAATGCAGGCGGAGCGGCGACAAGCTTGGAGGTCAGCTCCTGGCTGTAGGTAGAGAAGACAGCGAGTAGGGGTGCGGCATCAGGATGGTCATCGAATTGCGCGATCAATGCCTGCTCGGTATGCCAAAGGTACGGAGCTGACGATCGCATCTACGCGCGAAAATGCAATGGCTTCAATCTGTGTTCGCCCGACACCGTCCCCAGAAGAAACCAGACAGCGCGCTCAGTTGCCGGCGCTAGTGCAGAGAATGCCCGAAATCTCTCTTCGGTGCTTGCCGGTCTGGATGATGCAGGTATCAAGGCGCTCATTGATACTGGCGTGCCGGTTGGCATGGGAATTGGGGGGACAATTGAGCCACGCGAGTTCATCCCAAGGTCTCCGCCCTGCTGAGGTAGTCAACTGATAGGGAAATAGCGTAGGTGCGCGGAAGCTGCTGCTAATGTCGGCCCATGGTCACCATCCATCGGGTAAGCAGCAACTCCTCAGAGGGGGCGCCGGTTGCCCTGGCACTTCCAGGTGCTGGGTACACAGTGCAAGCGCCATTGCTCTATTGGCCAGTCCTCGCTCTCGTCGAGGCTGGCTTAGATGTGTGGACTATAGACTGGCATACTGAATTCCGCGAGGCAGGCGGCCAAGACAAGCTGAGTTTTGTGGAATCTGCTTTAGCCCGCTTGGACGACACGATACCCACACAGCCAGAGATAGTGATTGCGAAGTCGTTGGGAACTTACGCTCTCCCTCATTTCGCGAAAGAACAAGTGCGAGCTGTGTGGCTGACTCCCATTCTCAGTGATCCTGTAATCGCCAGGGCCATGGCAGGAGTCTCCTTTGGACAGCACCTCGCAATAGGTGGATCGGCTGATCCTTCCTGGCGACGGGACCTGGTTGGGGACACACAAGCCCAGCTTGTGACCGTCGAGTCCGCCAATCACCGGCTCGAAACGGTTTCGGTCGGCTGGCGCGAGTCAGCAAACACACAGCTCAGCATCATCGATCAAGTCATCGACTATCTCGGTGTCCGGTGAGAGAAACTTTGACGCACCATTGAATTGCAGTCGGGGGCAGGTAGAGGTCCGTTTTGCCCTATACAGAGCCGCGTATAAGTTTTCGAGGCCGTTTGTCGTGTTGGGGGATCACAGAATAGGACGACAGAACCGCCAACTGAAGCTGAGATTAACCGCCATTTCTGGCTAACAGACACAGGTGCGGCACCGTCATCCGCGTCAGTGAGGCAACTAAGCTGATCGCATGACTGTTCTTGTGTTCCTGGATCCCGCCCACGACGACGGCCGCGTCGTCGACGCATCACTGCCACAGCTCATGGCGACCGACCTTGGCGCAACGCGCGGGGACGGCATATTCGAGTCCCTGCTGGCCCTCAACGGAGAAGCCCGGAAGGTGCAGGCGCACCTGGACCGGCTCGCCTCATCAGCCCGGGCCCTTGACCTTGATCTCCCGTCCGAGGATGCCTGGCGGCGGGCCATCACCACCGCACTCGACGAGTACGCCGCCGGGGCTCATGTCCAGGCGGATACTGAGCTTGCCGTGAAGCTCATGGTCACCCGTGGGGTTGAGGGAGCTGACGCCCCGACGGCGTGGGTTCAGGTGGCGCCGGTGCCGGCGAAGACCCAGCAGCAGCGCAGGGATGGGCTTGCGGTCCTGTTCCTGGAGCGCGGGTATGACAGCACGGTGGCGCAGCGGGCACCGTGGCTGCTCATGGGTGCCAAGACGCTGTCCTACGCGGTCAACATGGCGGCGGTCCGGTACGCGCGGGCGCACGACGCCGACGACGTCATCTTCACCTCATCGGACGGCAAGGTCCTCGAGGGTCCGACGTCGACAGTCCTCCTGGCACGGGTCCGGGACGGCGTCAAGACCCTACTGACCCCGCAGCTGGAAAGCGGGATCCTCCCCGGCACATCGCAGAGTGCGTTGTTTACCGTAGCGAAGGCCGCCGGCTGGGAACTCGGGTACGGCCCGCTGGTGCCCGCTGACCTGTACGACGCCGACGGCGTGTGGCTGATTTCCAGCATCCGTCTCCTCGCACCGGTCAACTCCCTTGACGGTCAGCCGATCACCACCACCCCGGAGCTGACCAGGGAGCTGTCGGAGTTGGTGGCGAAAATTTCCTGAGGCCGGTTGTCGAACCCGGCCTGCCCCAACCGTCAGGGGAAGGAGTTCGCCAGGCGCTGCGCCGAGGGCCGGCACCTCATGACGGGCGGCGCCGAACTGCAGCCGCCCACCCACGGCACGGATCCTGCGCGGTGGGAGCGTTGGTATGGCCGACGGCCCGTACCCGGAGACCGCCGAACGGCTGGGCGGTTTCTCCCTGGTGGAAACCGACGACCCGGAGGCACTGGCGGAATTCGTCAATGAGTTGTTGGCTGATACCACCGGGCCGGCTGAAAGCCGGGCCATCATTCGACCACGCGAGGGCAGCTAAATGAAAATTGCAGTGTTTCTATACCAGGATGAGTCGATCTGGGCCAACGCCACCGAGGCCGAAGTGGAACAGTACATGGCCCAGCACGACGCCTTTTCCGAGGCGGCCCGCCAGCAGGGAAAGATCGTCGCGGGTGAGGCGCTCCCCAGCGTCTCGACCGCGACGACGGTGCGCCGCCGCGGTGACCAGGTGAGTCTCACCGACGGCCCGTTCGCCGAAACGGCCGAGCAGTTGGGTGGTTTTTACGTGTTGGACGTCCCCGATCTGGGTGTGGCGGTGGAACTGGTGAAGTTGCTGCCCGAATACACGGTTGAGTTGCGCCCCATCACCGACTACTGACCGGATTCCTGACCGCTGCCAGGCCCGTCCGACGACGCAGCCGCTGCACTTGAGCGGGCCTGGCAGGGGCGCTGGGCTCGGCTGCTTGCGCTGCTCGTGGGCCACTTCGACCCGGCGCCCCTAGGAGGCGCCGATCAGGAAGTTCCACGTCCCCGCCCACACCGCCGCGGCCACCGCGGTCCCGGCGATCAGCACCCCGGCGAGGCAGACCCAGAGGTCCAGCCGGGTAAAAGTGCTTTCCCTCGCCCAGGTCCGGTCGCCGGCCCCGAATCCGCGCGCCTCCATTGCCACCGCGAGCCGGGTGGCCCGCCGGATCGCCTGCACAATCAGACCGAACCCCTGCCCCAGGAAATTCCTCAACCGGGCTACCGGATTGCCTTCAAACCCGACGCCGCGGGCGTGCCGGGCCAGCCCGAGAGTCCGCCATTCGTCCACCAGCAGCCCAACGAGGCGCAGCCCCGCAAGCGCGCCGAGCACAAACCGGTGCGGCATCCGCAGCTTTTGCGCCAGGGCATCGGCCAGGTCCGTCGGATCCGTAGTGGTGAGCAGGAAAATTCCGGGCAGGGCGATGGCCAACCCGCGCAGGCCAATCGCAATGCCCGAGTTCACCGAATCCTGGGTGAACAGAATTGGGCCGAACTCCAGCAGGACAGCGCCGGTCTTCTCGGCGAGCAGCGCCGTGCCGTAGGCAGCAACCACTGCCGCCAGCACCAGAGGCCAGGTCCGCTTCAGCAGTTGCCAGGCGCTGATCCCCAGCAGCGGGAGCAGCAGCAACTCGCTCACGAGGACGACGGCGGCGCTGACCCAGTCGATGCTGAGCATCACCACCACGGTGACCAGCACGGCAGCGAACAGTTTGGATAGCGGGTTGGCCCGCGGCAGGAGCCGGCCCGTGAGGTGGGGGGTCAGAACGTCAACACTCACGGACGCACCTCCACGTCGGCTCTGCCGTCGGCGACCCGTAGCAGCCTGCTGCCCAGCGCGTCGGTGAACTCCTGGTCGTGGGTGACCGCCAGCAGGCTGCCACCGTCCTGGATCAGTTCGGCAAGCAGCGCGACGAGTTCGGCCCAGGTGTTGGCATCCTGCCCGAAGGTCGGTTCGTCCAGGACCAGGATGTCCGGGTCTGTTGCCAGCATGGTCGCCACCGAAAGCCGCCGCTTTTCACCGCCGGACAGGGTGAAGGGGTTTGCCTGCAGCAGGGAGGTCAGCCTCAACCGCTCGGCGATGGGATCCACCCGCCGCCGGACCGCCGCCTCGTCAGTACCCCCTAGCCGGCGCGGACCAAATTCCAGCTCGTCGATCACCCGGTTGGTGAGGAACTGGTGCTCGGGTTCCTGGAAGACCGTCCCAATCCTGGTCACCAGTTGCGCTGATTTCCAGGCGTGCGGGCTACTCCCGGCTCCGCGGGAGAGGGCCGGTGCGGCCTCCAACTGGCCTCCCCGCGCCGGCAACAACCCGGCCAGGGTCAGCGCGAGCGTCGATTTTCCGCCACCGTTGGGGCCCACGATGCCCAGGGATGAGCCGGCGTTGAGGGCGACGTCGACGCCGTCGAGCACCGCCGGTCCCCGCTTGGCCCGCGCCACTGATAGTCCCCTGGCAGTAAGCAGCTCCTCCCCCGGTGAGGATAGCTGCGTGGGAACCGACGGTTGATGACCGGGGAGCCACACCCCCGCCGCCGCCAGCCGGGCCCGGGTCGACGCGTCGGTCAGCACCGTTCCCGGGGGGCCGTCGGCGAGGATCCCGCCGTCGGCCGCCAGCACCACCACCCGATCCACCACATCGGCCCACACCGCCACTCGATGCTCTACCACCACAAGGGTGGCGCCGGTGCGGTCCAGGACCCGCCCGACGGCGTCCCTTACCTCCAGCACACCGGCCGGGTCGAGATTGGCGGTCGGTTCGTCAAGCAGCAGGAGCCCGGGTTGCATCGCCAGCACCGCCGCCAACGCCAGGCGTTGCTTCTGGCCGCCGGACAACGCACTGGTGGACCGGTCCAACGGCACCTCAAGCCCCACGTCGTCGAGCGCCCGCCGAACCCGCTGCCAGATCTGATCGCGTGGTACGGCCTGGTTCTCGGCGCCGAAGGCCACCTCGTCACCGACCCGGGCCAGCACAATCTGAGAGTCCGGGTCCTGAAGCACCAGCCCCGCGCGACCGCGCACCTCGCCGGGAGGCCGCCCGTCGAGGGTGAGGGAGCCGTGCTGTTCGCCCTGCCCCTCATCGCCGAGGACACCAGCCAACCCGTGCAGCAAGGTTGACTTCCCGGACCCTGACGCGCCGAGCAGCAGCACCCGTTCTCCGGGCGCTACTGTCAGGTCAACGTCCCGGACCGCCGGGGTTTTCCGGCCGGCGTGCCGCCAGCTCCAGCCTTGCGCGCTGATGCTGACGGCAGACGGCGTATTTCCGTGGTCAGCCATACCGGTTAGACGTCAGCCGTTCGTCCGGAGGCGAAAGCCGACAGCACCCCCGTCTTGGCCAGGGCACGGACCGCCAGCCACGACACCAGGCCAGCGATAATCACGCCCGAGATCGAAGCGAACACCACGTACATCAGTTGCCATTCGAAGGCCCAGAGGGCGTTGTACAGGATGTTTTCGCTGATCGAGAGGGCCAGGCCCGCGCCAAGCCCGGCGAGCAAAGCCACCCCGAGGTTCCACCTGCGGTACAGGAACAAGAGGAAGATGAGCTCGGCCCCGACGCCCTGAATGGCTCCGGAGAGCAACGTGGTCAACCCGAACTGGGTGCCCAGCAGCGCTGAAACCGCTGCAGCCAGCACTTCGCAGTAGATGGCTGCTCCGGGTTTCCTGATGATCAGACCGCCAAGTACCCCCGCGATCAGCCAGCCACCCGTGTAGAGACCGGCCAACGGCGGGAACGCTCCGGTCAAGGCAGCGATGCCCGTGTAGCCGGCCGACCAGGCGAAGAACACCACCCCGACGGCGACCGCCACCACCGAGGCAACGACAATGTCGACCACGCGCCATTGATATCGGGCGCGCAGCGTCGACGTGTTTTGAGTTGGTGCAGTTGATGAAGCCATGTGCATTTACCTCCTGAGGTACAGGAGGGGAGGGTATCCGGGCCCATGGCGAGTGCCACCGGCCGGGCACCCTGAGATACTCGACTCCCTTCGCCGGTACTAGCCGGATCAGGTTCGAGGGTCTGCGGTAGGCCGCACTCTCAGCGCCCGTCCATCTGGATGGACGGCGCTCCCCTGTCGTATGTTTAGCAATTTCAACTCTACACCTGAGAGGTTCGTACCCACCACGGCGGCTGGCGGCGGGCTCCCGGCTGTGCTGGTGCGTCTCACCTCAACAGGAAAACGCTAGGCTTGAGAAAAGAGCCACCATCGAAGGAGACACCATGAATCAGCTTATGAAACTGCTGGGCGTAGCACTGAGCCTTGGCGCGGGCATCGCCGGAGCCAAGGTCGTGGATTTCATCTGGCACAAGACCACCGGCAAAGCCTCACCGAAGGACGAGGACGGGCTCGAAAACAGCCTCCGTTCCGCTATCGCGTTCGCGCTGATCTCAGGTGCCGTGCGCGCCGTCCTGCAGGTCCTCACCAACCGCACCACGCAGCGGGCAGCCAACCGGTTCGCGAAGACCCGCGACCTGACGTAGGTCCTATTTACGTCTCATCGGGGCGCTCGGTCGGATTCCGGCCGGGCGCCCTCTTGTTGGCGGCGTTCTCCACCACCTCGTCAAGTTCATCCATGCTGAGCAGGTCTCGCCGCAGGTGTTTGGTGCGGTATCCCGCCCGGCCCACCATGTGGGCTGAGACGGGGACGGTCAGGAGCATGAAAATCCAGCACACCAGCAGGACCGGGATCAACACCCAGCTGCGCATCTGTAAGCCCATGGCCAGAAGGAACAGCAGCAGTCCCAGCACCTGGGGTTTGGTTGCCGCGTGCATCCGGGTGAGGAGGTCAGGGAAACGGAGCAGGCCGACGCCGGCAGCAACCGACATCAGTGCCCCTCCGATCATGAGAACGGCTGTCACCACGTCAATGAGAGTCTCGCTCATGCCCTACTTCCTGTCCGTGACGAACCGGGCGACGGTCACGGATCCAATGAATCCGATCACCGAAATCCCGACCAGAAGCACAATGTTGTCCAGGTGCCGGTTCACTGCCATGTCCACGGCCAGCGCTCCACCAATGATGGCGAGCAGCACGTCGATCGCGAGCACCCGGTCCAGGATCGAGGGGCCTCGCGCAATCCGATACAAAGCGCACAGGGCGGCGAATCCGAGCAACAGTCCCACAATAATTACGGCGCTGGTCATTTCCGGATCCCCTCCTCACGCTCTTCGTTCTCCTGATCGAACCGGACCTCAGTCTGCAGCAGCGCCAGATCATCCGGGGTTCCCATAATCCTGATCAGCCAGGCTTCGGTGGCCCGCACATCGGACCTGATCTTCGCTGCACCCTCCGGCGTCTTCACATTCAGGCAGTGCAGGTACAGCGTGGAGGTAGAGCGGTCCACCTCCACCACCAGCGATCCGGGGATCAGGGAGAGCGCGTGCCCGGTGACGGTCACCAGAAGGTCGGACTGGCTCCGAAGCTGGACTGCCACCACCGCGTTGACAAGCCTCGGGCCCTGCGTGAGCGAGAGCCAAAACACTTCGAAACTCGCCACCACGAGCTTGTACAGGAATCGTCCGATGAACGGAACCGCGTACAACACGTTGAATCGGCCGCTGAGCTCCACCGGCGGCAGGTACAGCAGGTTGGCCACTGCGTAGGCGATCAGGCCGCCAAAAATGAGGTTCCCCGGACTGAAGTCCTGCCACAGTGCGCCCCAGACGATGACCAGCCAGATAATCAGGGGCAGTTCCGTGATGAAGGGGATCTTCTGTCGGCTCATGGCGCGCTCCCTTCGCCCAGGACCGCTTCAATGTAATCGGTCCGCTCCAGCATGTTCTGCGCAGCGTTGTCGCTGATTTCAAACAACGGACCCGCCAGGAGGGTAAGGGTCACTCCCAGACCGACCAGGCCCATGGTGGGACCGACCATGGTGCGGGGTAGCAGGTTCACCGGTTTGCGCCCGGAGAACCGCCCAGTGGTCTCGCTGTTGACGCGCTGCGAGGTGCGAACGGCTGATCCGTCTGCCTTGGTGGCGAGCAGGATGGGATCCGGGTGCAGTGCGTCTTCGGGGCGGCGCCAGAAGGCGCGGTTCCAGACGCGGGCAATCGCCAGCAGGGTCAGGAGGCTGGTGAGCACACTGGCGCCAACCGCCACATAGGCGATGGGTGTGCCCAGTTCGACGCCGGCCTGCAGGATACCCAGCTTGCCGAGGAACCCGGAGAAGGGCGGTATTCCGGCCAGATTCATTGCCGGGATAAAGAACAGTACGCCAAGTAGCGGCGATAGCTTGGCGAGCCCACCAAGGCGATCCATATTGGCGGTCCCACCACGGCGTTCAATCAACCCGGTCACCAGGAACAGGCTGGTCTGCACCGTGATGTGGTGCGCCACGTAGAAGATCGCGGCGCCCAATCCGACGACGGTTGAGATCGCCAGCCCGAAGATCATGAACCCGATGTGGCTGACCAGGGTGAAGGACAACATTCGTTTGATATCCGACTGCGCCAAGGCCCCGAGGATCCCCACCACCATGGTGAGGATTGCCACCACCATCAGCAGGGTGTTGATGCGGTCCCCCGGGAAGAGCAGCGTCTCGGTGCGCACCATTGCGTAGACGCCGACCTTGGTGAGCAGGCCAGCGAACACGGCAGTTACCGGTGCGGGCGCTGTCGGATAGGAGTCAGGCAGCCAGAAGGACAGGGGGAAAACGGCTGCCTTAATTCCGAACGCCACCAAGAGCATCAGGTGCAGCATCATCTGCGTGGCAGGGTCGATCTCCCCGAGCTTCACCGCAAGATCGGCCAGGTTGATGGTTCCCGTTGCGGCATAGATCATGCCGATCGCAATCAGGAAGAGCAGCGACGACACCACGCTGACCACCACGTAGGTCACTCCCGCGCGGATCCGCTGGGTGGTTCCGCCGAGGGTCATCAGCACATAGCTGGCCGTCAGCAGGATTTCAAAGCCCACATACAGGTTGAACAGGTCGCCGGACATGAACGCGTTGGAGACGCCGGCCACCAGGATCAGGTAGGTGGGGTGGAAGATCGAGATGGGGCCGTCTTCATCGCCGTCGGTCATGCCCTGCCCGGTGGCGTAAATCAGCACCGCGAGGCTGATCGCCGTCGAAATAACCAGCATGAGGGCAGAAAACTGGTCGACCACCAGGGTGATGCCGAACGGCGGCATCCACCCACCAATGAACACCGCGGTGGCTCCGTGCTCTGCGGCATTCTGCAGGAGGAACAGTTCAAGGATCAGGGTGATGCTCAGGGTCGAAATGCTGACCGCCCGCTGCGAGCGGGAATGCCGGATCAGGAGGAAGGCAACCGCTGCGCCAAGGAACGGGAGGACCACGGCCAGCGGTGCGAGGCTTGCAATGTTCACCGTGGCTCCTTCGGTTCGGAGGGAAGATCAAGGACGCCCGCGTTTTGAGAGCCGGGCGCTTCCTCGGCTTCCTCCAGCGGGGTGAACTCGGTGGTTTCTTCGGGGACATCGGCGTCGTCTTCAGCGTCGAAGCTACCCTGGCTGGCGACCCTGCGGTCCTCCATATCGTCCTGGACCTCGTCGCGGCGGCCCAGCACCCAGGACCGGTAGATGATGCCCAGCATGAAGGCGGTCACGGCGAAGGAAATCACAATGGCGGTCAGAATCAGGGCTTGGGGCAGCGGATCCGAGTAGGCGTCGGCGGCGATCTCCTCCGAGTACAGGGGGGCAACGCCGGCCCGACCGCCCGCGGAAAGCAACAGGATGTTGGCGCCGTTGGCCAGCAGGATCAGACCCAGCAGGACCCGGGTCAGGCTGCGTTCCAGCAGCAGGTAAATGCCCCCCGCGAAGAGGGCTGCCATGACCACCAGCAGGGTGATGTTGACGCTCATCGAGCTACTCCCTCGCCGGTTTCGGTATGTTCTTGCTGTTGTAGCTTCATCTCGCTCGGGTCGTTCTTCGCCGAGAGGCCCTCGCTGCGTTCATCGATCTCCGAGCCCAGACTGCGCAGCACGTCGAGCACCAGCCCGACGACCACCAGGTACACACCAATGTCGAAAATGGTCGAGGTGACGAACTTGACGTCGCCGAAGACCGGCAACCAGAACTCCAAGATGGCCGTCTGGAGGATCTGGCCTCCCAGCAGCAGCGGGATCAGCGCGCTCAGGGAGGTGGTCGCCATACCCGCGCCGAGCAGGACCCCCGCGCTCACCGGGCTGGCTTCCGCCAGTTCAAATCGGCCACCCGCCAGATAGCGCACGGTCAGCGCCAGCCCCGCCAACAGTCCACCCGCGAATCCACCGCCCGGCAGGTTGTGACCGGCGAGGAGGAGGTAAATGGAGAAGATAATGATCGAGTGGAAGAGCAGCCGGGTGACGACTTCGAAGATGATCGATCGGCGTTCGGGCGCGAGGGTCCGGCCGGCGACCAGCCACGCGTCCCGGGAGACTGACGAGAACTTCTTCGCCAACTCCAGTGCTGCGGCTTCCCGACCGAACTCGGCAATGGGTTCCTGGCCGCGATCGACGGATCCGGATTTGACGGTCTCTGCCCGCTGGCGGGTGTCGCCCCGGCCACGGATGAAGATCAGGCTGGCGATGCCGGTGGCTGCGATGGCCAGCACTGAAATTTCCCCGTACGTGTCCCAGGCCCTGATATCGACCAGGGTGACGTTGACGATATTCTCTCCACCGCCGCCCTCGTAGGCCAGACCCGGGTACTCCAGTGACACCGGGCTGGCGACCCGTGATGCCATGGATGACATGGCGATTGCCACCATCACCAGGCCGAAGGAAATTCCCAGCACGGCGCGCAGCAACCGGTACCGTCCCGGCTCCCGCTGCCACAGCCGCGCGGGTAGCGAGCGCAGCGCGAGCACAAAAGCCACCAGCACAATGGTTTCCACCAGCATCTGGGTCAACGCCAGGTCCGGCGCACCCTGCAGCGCGAAGATGAGGGCCATCCCGTACCCGGTCACCCCGACCATGAGCACTGCCATGAACCGCTTGGTAGCGCGGACCGCAGCCAGAATGCCGATAATGATGACGACGCCGGCCGCCACCTGCGCTGGTGAATCAGCGATATGCCACCGATCCGGGAGCGGTGCATCGTAGAACAGGATCGCCGCCAGGGGGGCGAGGATGGCCATGGTCAGAATGACGAAGAGGTAGAACGCCAGCGAACCGCGCTGGGTGCGGCCGGTGATCCAGACGGCGACGTCGTCGAGCGTGCCGATGGTGTACTTGTAGCCGCGTTCAGCGTCGACCACTGAGGGAACCCTGGACTGGGCTCGCTCGACGTGGGCCCGGAACCAGAACAGCAGAATACCGACGGCGATGGTCACTACGGAGAGCAGCAGCGCGGGAGTGAACCCGTGCCAGAGGGCGAGGTAACTTTCCTCGCCGTCGGCTTCGAAGAGGGTGACGTAGGGCTGGATGATGGAATCCACTGGTGCAGGCCAGAGGCCGAGGACCACGGTGAATACGGTGAGCAGCGCCGGCGCGAAAAGGAAGGATTTCTCCACCTGCGTGAACGGGGTGGCGGCTTTGCCCTTGCAGGCGAACCCGCCCCAGACGAATCGCGCACTGTAGGCGAAGGTCAGGGCAGAACCAACAACGATGCCGACAAGCAGGAGTGTGCCGACGGGGGTGGGATCGATCTCCGCCTGGTGAACGAAGGTCTCGAAGACGGATTCCTTGGCCACGAAGCCCAGCAGCGGTGGGAGTCCCGCCATCGACGCAGCGGCGATCGTGGCGATCACGGCCAGGGCGGGGGCGGTTTTCCTGATTCCCGCGAGTTTGCGGATGTCCCGGGTGCCAGCCTGATGGTCGATGATGCCGACCACCAGGAACAGGGTGGCCTTGAACAGACCGTGGGCCAGGAGGAGGCCCAATCCGGCCAGCGCCCCGCCGGGGCCGCCGAGTCCGACCACCATCGTGAGGAACCCGAGCTGACTCACCGTTCCATACGCGAGAATCAGTTTCAGGTCATGCTGGCGTAGCGCCCGCCAACCGCCCACGAGCATGGTGGCAAGGCCGATTATCAACACCATCGGCAGCCAGGAGGCAGCATCAGCGAACCCCGGCGCGAACCGGGCGACCAGGTAAATACCAGCCTTCACCATCGCCGCGGCGTGCAGGTAGGCGCTCACCGGGGTGGGCGCCGCCATCGCTCCGGGTAGCCAGAAGTGGAACGGGACCAACGCGGATTTGGTGAGGGCACCGACGAGGATCAGCCCGATGGCGACGTCGATCACCAGTCCGTTGGACAGCAGCGACTCGGACTGCGCCATGATGTCCGAGATCCGGTAAGTCCCGGCGGTCTGGCCCAGCATGATCATGCCGACCAGCATGGTCAGACCGCCGAAGGTGGTAACGATCAGGGCCTGGAGAGCCGCGCGGCGCGCCGCCAGCCGATGCCGCGAGTAACCGATCAGCAGGTAGGACAGGACAGTGGTCAGTTCCCAGAAAATGAACAGCAGGATCATGTTGTCGGCGGTGACCAGGCCGAACATGGCCCCAGCGAACGCGAGCAGTTGGGCGCCGAACGGGCCGATGTTCGGTTCGTCCTGCTTGAAGTACCGTGCACAGTAGAACAGGACCAGGGCGCCGATACCCAGGATCAGGATCGACAGTATTGCCGCCAGGGCATCCACCCGGAAAGCCAGCTCGAGGTTGAGACCGGGAATCCACTGGAAGGCTATCGAGGGCGGGGCATTGGGCTGGCCCTCGAGGAGACTCTGCCCCTCGCCCGTGTACTGGTCGAAGGTGATGACCAACCAGACGAAGGCCGCTCCGGGAACCGCCCCGATCACGTAGAAGGCCGAGCGGCCGAGCCGGCGGAAGATCAACGGCGCGACAAAGGCTACCGCGAATAACGCGATGAGCACGATTAGCACGATGATCTCCTGATCTCTCAGATGAGACGGTCAGCTGATAGACAGCGCGGACGGTCAGGGGCTTCGACTTATTCTACCTGTGGAATACAGGCCGTCCCGACGTGTTACGCCGTCGGCGACTGTTTCGGGGTTTCCGGAATACCGTGCCTGACCCGCGCGTTTGTGCGATCAACGGAAGATGTTCATGGGTTTGCGGGTATCCGCGGGATAGCATTCACCGTATGAGCGTGGATCCTCCCCAGCCGGTGCCGTCCCATCCAGTTCCAGCTGCCCGGCCGGAGGGTACGACATCGGGCACGACGGCGTCCGGTGCGGGCCGTCTGCTGTCCCGGCCGGTCCTCGCGTGGGCCTCCTGGGACTGGGGATCGGCCGCCTTCAACGCGGTCATGACCACCTTCGTGTTCACCGTGTATCTGACCAGCGACGCGTTTGGTGGGGAGGCCAGGGCCTCGGTGGTGCTGGGCTGGGGTCTCGCCGCTGCCGGGGTGCTCATCGCGCTACTGGCACCGGTGACGGGGCAGCGTTCCGACAGCGGCGGCCGGCGCAAGCTCTGGCTCGGCGTGAACAGCCTCCTCGTGGCAGTCCTGACCGGGCTGTGCTTTTTCGTCTTCCCCCAACCCGAGTTCCTGCTCCTCGGGGTCGCGCTGATTGCACTGGCCAACGTCTTCTTCGAGTTCGCCGGAGTCAACTACAACGCCATGCTGACGCAAATTTCCACCCCGAGCAGCATCGGCCGGATCAGCGGGTTCGGGTGGGCCATGGGCTACGTGGGCGGCATCGTCGCCCTGATCCTGGTGCTCGTGGCCTTCGTGGAGCCAGTGTTCGCCTGGTTCGGCTCCGATACCACCGACAGCCTGAACATCCGGCTGGTCGCAGTGTTCTCGGCAATCTGGTTCCTGGCCTTCGCCCTGCCCGTGATGTTCGTCGTCCCGGAGGTACCGCGCAAGGAGAAAGCAGCCCAACTGGGCTTCTTTGCCTCCTACGGTCTCCTCTTCCGGCGGGTCAAGGCAATCTACCGGACCAGCCCCCACACCATCTTCTTCCTGCTGGCCAGTGCCATTTTCCGTGACGGGCTGGCCGCCGTTTTCACCTTCGGCGGCATCATCGCCGCGGGTACGTTCGGCTTCACCCTGAGCGAGGTGATTGTCTTCGCCATCGCCGGCAACCTGATTGCGGCGGTCGGTGCCATCGGCGGCGGTTTCCTGGACGACAGGACTGGGCCCAAACGGGTCATCATCATCTCGTTGATCGGCCTGCTGGTAGCCGGGTCTGCCGTCCTGGTCCTTGGCCCGGGCACCCACGATGTGTTCGGCTACACCTGGACCGGAGATACGACGTTCTGGGTCTTCGGGCTGATGCTCACCCTTTTCGTCGGCCCGGCGCAGGCCTCATCTCGTGCATATCTTGCGCGTCTGGCTCCGGACGGAGAAGAGGGTGAACTGTTCGGCCTGTACGCCACCACGGGACGAGCCGTCAGCTTCCTCGCACCCGCTCTCTTCGCGGCGTCGATCACCATCTTCGGTGAACAGCGGTTTGGGATTATCGGCATCCTGGTGGTGCTGCTGGTCGGACTGCTGGTGTTGCTCCCGGTGAAGCCGCCCGCGAAGGTGGCTACCGCCGTCGTCCCGTCCTACTGAGGGTCGGCTGGGGCTGGCTGTCAGATGGCGGTGCGGTGGAAGTTCTGGTGGCTGCGCGACGCCGTCGGGCCGCGCTGTCCCTGGTACCGGTTCCCGTAGGGGCCGGAGCCGTACGGGTGTTCGGAGGGGGAGGTGAGCCGGAAGAAGCAGAGCTGGCCAATCTTGGAGCCGGGCCACAGTTTGATGGGCAGGGTGGCCATGTTGGAGAGCTCAAGGGTGACGTGTCCGGAGAACCCCGGGTCGATGAATCCCGCGGTGGAGTGCGTCAGGAGTCCGAGCCGCCCCAGTGAGGACTTGCCCTCCAGCCGTGCCGCGATGTCGTCCGGAAGGGTCACCGTCTCGTAGGTTGACCCAAGGACAAACTCACCCGGGTGCAGGATGAACGGCTCGTCCGGGTCCACCTCCACCAGCCTGGTCAGCTCGGGCTGGTCTTCAGCAGGGTCGATGTGCGCGTACTTGTGGTTGTCGAACAACCGGAAGTAGCGGTCAATCCGGACGTCGACGCTCGAGGGCTGGACCATCGCCTCGTCATAGGGCTCCAGCACAATTCGCTGGCGGTCAATTTCGGTTCGAATGTCGCGGTCGGAGATCAGCACGGTTCAAAAATACCGCAGTCCCCGGGGTTAGTGGTTATCGGCCGATCTCGGTGCGCACGGCGTAGAGCTCCGGGAAGAAGGTCAGCTCGAGGGCCTTCTGGAGAAAACCTACGCCTGAGGACCCGCCCGTGCCGCGTTTAAACCCAATGGTTCGTTCGACAGTCTTCAAATGCCGGAACCGCCAGAGCTGGAAATTGTCTTCCAGGTCCACCAGTTCCTCGCAGGCCTCGTAAAGGTCCCAGTTGTCCTCGGCGTTCTCGTACACCGCCTTGTACACCTGGACGAGTTCCGGGTTGAAGACGTGGGCGGCGCGGAGGTCCCGCTCCAACAGCTCAGCGGGGATGTTGTGTCCCCGGCGGGAAAGGAACCTGATGAACTCGTCGTAGATACTCGTCTGATCCAGCAGGGTGGCCAGCAGCTCCTGCGCCTCGGGGTCATTCGCGAAAACCTCAAGCATCCCGGCGTTCTTGTTGCCGAGCAGGAACTCGACGGCGCGGTACTGGTAGGACTGGAAGCCGCTGGAAGCACCGAGATCCCCGCGGAACTCGGCATATTCGGAGGGGGTGAGGGTGGCCAGTACTGACCACTGCTCGGTGAGGGAGCGCTGGATGTGCTTGATCCGGGCGATCCCCTTCATCGCCGATCGCAGGTCATCGACCTGCAACTTGGCACGCACCGCACGCAGTTCGTGAAGCACCAGCTTGAGCCAGAGCTCCGACGTCTGGTGCTGGATGATGAACAGCATCTCGTCGTGGTGCTCGGGGCGGCTGACCGGATGCTGCGCTGCGAGAAGCTCCCCCAGGGAAAGATAGGATCCGTAGCTCATCTTCGCGGTGAAATCCTTCTCGATGCCCGCTTCCAGGTCCCTGGTGTTCTTTTCGACGCTCATGGTCTTAGGGTACCTACCGCGGCGAGGCCCGGTGTCCGGCCCGGTGTTTTCGGGACGGTGAGGTTGGGGTAGGCTGAATCTCGTTGTTTTCGCAGGGATTCAGGCCACACTGTCGGCTGGTCTCCATGCGGGCGTAGCTCAATGGTAGAGCGCTAGCTTCCCAAGCTCGATACGCGGGTTCGATTCCCGTCGCCCGCTCCAGTTTTCGGCCCCACGGTGTCAGCCCACCGGCCGTGGAGCGAACATGATCACCGCCACCCCCACCAGGCAGAGCACCGATCCGCCGATATCCCAGCGGTCCGGACGGAATCCGTCAAACACTATGCCCCAGGCCAGGGATCCCGCGACGAATACCCCACCGTAGGCAGCGAGGATCCGGCCGAAGTTCGCGTCCGGCTGCAGGGTGGCGATAAACCCGTAGGCCGCGAGCGCCATCATGCCCAGCCCGGCCCACCACCACGGTTTACCTTCCCTGATGCTTTGCCACACCAGCCAGGCACCGCCGATCTCGGCGACCGCGGCAATGACAAAAAGGACCACAACGAGGACGACAGTCATACTGCATTATTGCCGAGTGGTGGGTGTGGCGGGTTCAGGGGACCCGACCGCCCCGTCACAGCCACCCGCTCGGCGGGCAGTTGGACGGGTGCGGGCTAGACGGCCGCGTGGCTCCTAGCATCGGGGGATTTCGGGACGATCGCCACCAGCCGCCGTCGTTGGCTGGGTGAAACTGTGTAGCGGAACCGCAGGGTCAGCTGGCCCTTCTGAGCGAGAACGACGGCGAACACGCCGGCTGCCAGCAGCGGCACTCCGCCGGCGATCAACACCGTGGTGTGCGCCCCGATGTTTTCGGCCAACCAGCCGATCATGGGGCCGCCGATCGCCTGGCCGCCGATGAGGACCATCATGTACAACGCCATGACCCGCCCCCGGATGGCGAGGTTGGACGAAATTTGCACCAGCTGATTGGTGCCGGTGATGAACCACAGGCACCCGATCCCAGCGAAGAACATCAGGATCGCGAAGACCGCCTGGTTAGGTGCCACCGATCCAAGAGCCATGAAGCCGCCAAACGCGGCCGCACCGCCAAGCACCCCGCGCAGGCGGAGCGTCGTCCGCCGGGTGGACGCGAGCGCACCGACCAGCGACCCGGTGGCCAGTGCTGTGTTCAGGAAGCCATACCCCTGGGCGCCGGAGTCGAAGACGGTGTCGGCGAATGCAGCCATGAGTACGGGTGTGCTCATGGCAAACACCGAGACGAATGCGCCCATCAGCATGCACCAGAAGATGGCCGGTTTCCTCATCACGTAGCGGGCGCCCTCACGGAGCTGGCCTTTCGACCGGGGCGCCCTGGCCGCGACGCTCAGTTGGTCGGTCCGCAGCAGGGCGAGGGTGGTCACCGTGTAGAGGCAGGCGACGGCGTTCACCGCGAACGCCCACCCGCCGCCGATCGCGGTGATCAGCACACCGCTGACCGCGGGACCCACCATGGCCCCCACCTGGAAGATTGATGAGTTCAGGCTGATCGCGTTGCGCAGGTGCACTGGCCCCACCAGGTCGTTGACGAACACCTGGCGTGCGGGGGCGTCCACCACGGTCACCAGCCCCAGGGTGAAGGCGATGACGTAGACATGCCACACTTCGACGACGCCGGTCAGGGCTAGCACCGCCATTGCCGCTGCCATCAGGGCGGCCATGCTTTGCGTGATGATCAACAGGATGCGTTTGGGATAGCGGTCCGCGATGATTCCGCCATACGGGCCGAGGAGGAGGAACGGCGCGAACTGCAGTGCAACGGTGATCCCGACGGCGGTGACCGATCCGGATAGCTCCAGAACCATCCAGTCCTGGGCGATGCGTTGCATCCAGACGGCGATCACTGCGACCAGGTGGGAGATCGCGAATCGGCGGAAGTTGGGGATGCGAAGTGAGATGAACGTGTCACGCCAGGCTGGACGCTGGTTGGTGATCGGCAGGGGCGCGGTAAGCGTGGGGTCTCCAGCCGGGCCGGCGGAGGGTGGTGGGGGTGCCAAGGTGTCTTCCTGTGCTGAAGGGGTGGGATCGTTTTCCACGCTACCCACCGCCAATCCATGATGAAAGCGTATGGTGGCTATAACTCGTATTCGGAAACGTAATAGGCGGCATTATGTTTGACCCGGCCCAACTGAAAACCTTCCTTGCCGTCGCCGAGACCCTGAGCTTCACCGGCGCCGCGGGCCGGCTCAACCTCAGCCAGCCCACCGTGAGTCAACACATCCGGAAGCTGGAGGAGGCGGCCGGCAGGCTCCTGATTTCCCGGGACACCCGCGAAGTCAGCCTGACCGACAACGGCGACGCGATGGCCGGCTTCGCACGGACCATCCTCGCCGCCCAGGAACAGGCGATGGTCTACTTCTCCGGATCGGCCATGCGCGGCCGACTCCGGTTTGGGGTGGCCGACGACCTCGCCATCACCCAGCTGCCACGCATCCTCCGCCACTTCCGGCAGCTCTACCCGCAGATCAACCTTGAGCTCACCGTGACCCAGAGCCCGCTCCTGTTGCGCCGGCTGCGCGCGGGCCAGCTGGACCTCATCTTCATCAAGTACATGAGCGGCACCGGCGAGGGCACCCTGGTGCAAAGTGACCAGCTGGTCTGGGCCGGGCACGGTAAAACCACCCTTGAGGACGGCGCTCCCGTGCCGTTGATCGTCTACCAGTCCCCCAGCCTCACCCGCCAGATGGCCATCGATGCGCTGGAGAAGGCTGGCCGAACCTGGCGCATCACCTGCAACACCCGGGAGATCAACGGCGTCCTGGCCGCCGCCCGTGCCGGTATTGGGTTAGCCGTGTTCCCGCAGTCCCTGATCCCGGAGGATCTGGTGCAGGTCAGCAACCGTTTCAACCTTCCACCGGTGGGCGCGGTCGACTTCACCCTGCTCAGCAACCCCCTCGCCAACCAGGAGCTCGTGGCGGCGTTGACCTCCGCGATCATGGGCCGCGCGCTGCGCAAAGCCCCGGACGCCTGAGCCGCCCGGCCTTCGGCGCCCGACCCGCCAACCCCGGCCGCACCAGCAGCGTGCCGAACACCACATAGCCGGGCACTTCGGAACGGCGGTAGTGTTAACGCTGATGAATCGCACAATGTTCAAGTCCAAAATCCACCGCGCCACGGTTACCCACGCTGATCTGCACTACGTGGGTTCCGTCACCGTGGACCTTGACCTGCTTGAGGCCGCCGACATCCTGCCCGGTGAGATGGTCTCCATTGTGGACGTGACCAACGGCGCCCGGCTGGAGACCTACACCATTGCTGGCGAGCGTGGATCGGGCGTGCTCGGTATCAACGGCCCGGCCGCGCACCTGGTCCATCAGGGAGACACGGTCATCCTGATCACCTACGCCCAGCTGACTGACGCGGAGGCACACAGTTACCTCCCCACAGTGGTGCACGTCAATGAGCAGAACCGCATCGTGGACCTGGGAACCGACCCGGCCGAGAGCGTCACCGAGGGGCTCGAACGGCCCCCTCACGCCCTGAACAACTCAGCACTCCGGTAGCAAACGCTTACGTTCCCGCCATCTTTCGTCGTCAACCTTGACCGGATCGCAACCCTTCAATCTGGCGATTTCCCCACTCAGGGCATATGGTCTCAAAGACAAGGTTGCTTTGGTTCGCCCGCTGTACCTCGGGTGAACGGACTGTCTACAACGATGTGGAGGCGCGGTGGGAATGCCGAACAGGCGAGGGAAAATTCATCCAGTCCGGAGCCGGCCGAAAGCGGCAGCTGTGGCGACACTGGCGATCGGAACCATGTTGCTGACGGGTTGTGGGCCGGCGGAAAGCGTGACAACGCTTACCTGGTACATCAACCCCGACGCCGGCGGGCAGGCTGCCATAGCCGCCAGCTGCACCGAAGAGGCCGACGGCGCCTACCGGATTGAAACGTCCCTGTTGCCTACCGATGCAGCAGCCCAACGCGAGCAGTTGGCGCGGCGGCTCGCAGCCGGAGACACCTCAATGGACATCATGAGCATTGACCCGCCGTTCATCCCCGAGCTCGCGGAACCCGGCTTCCTGGCACCCATCCCCGAGGACTCAGTCGACGTCTTCACCGAGAACGTGCTCGAAGGCGCGCTGGCCGGTGCCACCTGGAAAGAAGAACTGGTAACGGTGCCGTTCTGGGCGAACACCCAGATCCTCTGGTACCGCGAATCGGTCGCCGAGGCCGCCGGGCTGGACATGTCCCAACCCGTGACCTGGGACCAACTGATCGAAGCAGCCACCGAGCAGGACAAGCTCCTCGGCGTGCAAGGCTCCCCCGCGGAATCAATGACCGTGTGGATCAACGCGCTGGTTGAATCGGCAGGGGGCCAGATCCTCGAGAACCCGGAGGCTCCCGCCGACGAACTGCAACTGGGCCTCACCTCCGAGGCCGGGCAGGAAGCGGCACGGATCATCGCCACCATCGGCACCGAGGGCCTCGGCGGCCCGGGCCTGCCGACCTCCACCGAGAACACGTCCCTCACCCTCTTCCAGGGCGACGACGGCTCCTTCATGGTCAACTACCCGTTCGTCTGGCCCGCCACCCTGGGCGCCGTCGAGGCTGGGTCCATCGACCAGTCGGTGGTCGACGACATAGGTTGGGCCCTGTTTCCGGCCGTCACCGAGGGCGAGGACACCGCACCGCCGCTGGGCGGGATCAACCTCGGAGTCGGCGCGGCCAGCGACAACCCTGACCTGGCCTACGAAGCGATCGAGTGCATCGTCCAACCGGAGAACCAGACCGAGTACTTCATCACCAACGGCAACCCGCCGTCCAACTCGGAGGCGTACGACGATCCAGCGATTGAGGAAGACTTCCCCATGGCGACGACCATCAGGGACTCCCTCGAACTCGCGGCTCCTCGCCCTCAGACACCGTTCTACAACGAAATCTCCACCGGACTGCAGCAGGAATGGTCGCCACCCAACGAAGTGGATCCTGACCAGACCCCCGAACAGTCCCAGGAGTTCATCACCGCAGTGCTCAGAGGGGAGAGGCTACTGTGAGTAGCTCAACGATCAACAAGCCTGATGCCGGCGACAAGCTGAAGAAGCAGAAGATGCAGCACAGCGACCGGGTCAAAGCCGAACGCCGGATGGGCTGGTACCTCGCGGGCCCCGCCTTCGTGGTGATGCTGATGGTGACCCTCTACCCGATCCTGCAGGCCTTCTTCGAGTCCCTGTTTGCGTTCCGGCTCACCGCCCCCGATGAGCGGGAGTTCATCTGGTTCGCCAACTACATCACGATCCTCTCCGACAGCGTGTGGTGGCAGGGCCTCCTGGTCACGGTCCTCATTACGGTGATCACCGTCGCCGTCGAACTGGTCCTGGGCTTCGCCCTGGCCCTGGTCATGAGCAAGGCGCTGAAGTCTCTCAAAGGCATCCTCCGTACCGCGATCCTGGTGCCGTACGGCATCATCACCGTGGTGTCGGCGTACGCCTGGTTCTACGCCTTCGACATCAACTCGGGGTACGTGAACGCCTGGTTTGACTGGGTCCCCGGCATCGACTCGGACCTCAACTGGTTCGCTCAGACCGGCACCTCACTCTTCGTGATCATGGCGTCGGAGATCTGGAAGACCACCCCCTTCATCTCACTGCTCCTCCTCGCCGGCCTGGCGCAGGTGCCCGATGAGCTGACCGAGGCCGCCAAGGTCGACGGGGCCACCTGGTGGGAGCAGATGCGCAAGGTCGTCATCCCCAACATGAAGGCGGCGATCATGGTCGCCGTCCTGTTCAGGGCCCTGGACGCGTTCCGAATATTCGACAATGTCTTCATCATGACCAATGGCGAGAACAACACCGAAGTGCTTTCGCTCCTCGCCTACCGGACGTCGATCAGCCGCCTCGAGATTGGTCTCGGCTCGGCCGTCTCGGTCCTGCTGTTCCTGTGCGTCATCCTGATCAGCTTCGCTGCCATCAAGATCTTCAAAGTGGATCTTGCCGGCACGAGAGGAGAAAAGAAATGAAGAACTCTTCCCGGCGCGAAAAGATCTGGTGGGCAGTAATCTCGGTTCTGGTGCTGCTTTACGCCCTGTTCCCGGTGGCTTCCATCCTGGCTACCTCGTTCAAATCTCCCAGCGACCTGACCAACGGAAGTTTCCTGCCGTCGTCGGGAGCTGCCACCATCTCCAACTACGAGCAGATCCTCGTTGGTGACGCGCAGGAACTGTTCCTGACCTCCCTGCGCAACTCCATCGGCATCTCGCTCATCGCCACGGCAATCGCCGTCGTCCTGGCCACCCTGTGCGCCTATGCGATTGCCCGTCTCGACTTCCCGGGGAAGCGGCTCGTGCTCACCACGGCCCTCGCGGTTTCGATCTTCCCCGTGATCTCGATTGTCACCCCGCTGTTCAACCTCTGGCGCAACATCGGCCTGTATGACACCTGGCTCGGGTTGATCATCCCCTACCTGTCCCTGACCCTGCCGATCTCCATCTGGACGCTGGCTGCGTTCTTCCGCCAGATCCCGTGGGAGCTGGAGCAGGCGGCGCAGGTCGACGGCGCCACCACCTGGCAGGCCTTCCGCAAGGCCATCGTCCCGCTGGCGGCACCCGGGGTGTTCACGACGGCGATTATCGCGTTTTTCATCGCGTGGAACGACTTTGTGTACGGCATTTCGCTGACCTCCACCGAAGCAGCGCGGCCGGTTCCGGCGGCGCTGGCATTCTTCACCGGAGCCTCCCAGTTCGAGTCACCCACCGGCGCCATCTCGGCCGCTGCGATCATCGTCACCATCCCGATCGTCCTGCTGGTCCTGCTGTTCCAACGTCAAATCGTTTCCGGCCTGACCTCGGGCGCCGTCAAGGGCTAATGGCGCAGTCCCAGCCGCCTGCGCCAGTCACATAGAAAAGGATCACCAGAAAATGGCTTCAATTACCCTCAACAACCTGGTCAAGAAATACGGCGACGGATTCCCCGCCGTCAATGACATCAGCATCGACATCGCCGACGGCGAGTTCATCATCCTGGTGGGCCCCTCCGGCTGCGGCAAATCCACCCTGCTGCGCATGATCGTGGGCCTGGAGGACATCACCGACGGCGAGCTCCTGATCGACGGCGAGCGCGTCAACGATAAGGCACCCCGGGACCGCAACCTGGCCATGGTGTTCCAGAACTACGCCTTGTACCCGCACCTCACGGTGTATGAGAACATCGCCTTCCCGCTGCGGCTCGCGAAAGGCAAGCACAGCGAGGAACAGGTGAACAAGCTTGTCACCGAGGCGGCAGCCACCCTTGAACTGACCGACCACCTGCAGCGGAAGCCGGCCAACCTTTCCGGTGGCCAGCGCCAGCGGGTTGCCATGGGCCGGGCCATTGTGCGCCAGGCTGATGCGTTCCTCTTCGACGAGCCGCTGTCCAACCTGGACGCGAAATTGCGCGGCCAGATGCGCTCGGAGATCTCCCAGATGCAGCGCCGGCTCGGGGTGACCAGCGTGTACGTTACCCACGACCAGACCGAGGCTATGACCCTGGGCGACCGGGTGGCAGTCCTGAAGATGGGCGAACTGCAGCAGATCGCCTCCCCACGGGAACTCTACGAGCAGCCCCGGAACCTTTTCGTTGCCGGCTTCATCGGCTCTCCATCGATGAACTTCATCCCCGCGACCATTGAGAACGGCAAACTGCAAACCGTCCTCGGCGACCTCGACGTCCCTGCCGAGAAGCTGGCCAAGGTTGAAGGCAAGAAGGTGGTGCTGGTGGGCGTCCGGCCGGAGTTCTTTGAGGACGCGAAACTGGTCGAGGAGTCCAAGCTGCCCCACGGCTCGATCTTCACCGCCACGCTCACCCATACCGAGTGGCTCGGCAACGAACAGTACGGTTACATCAACTTCAACCCGGACCCCGAAATGCGCGAGCTCCTGAACAACCTGGCCCGCGAAATGGATGCCGACGAACTCCGCCCGCAGATCGTTGTCACCCTCGACGCTGCCAGCCGGATCCGTGGCGGACGCGAAGCCGAAATCTGGCTGGACACCCGGAAGCTGCACCTGTTTGATCCTGAGTCCGGGGAGAACCTCACCCGCGACGCCGAGGCGGGCGCAGCGCTGACTGCTGAAGCCGGTCAGGAGCGTGCCGAGGAGATCGCCACGGCCAAGGAAGCGGACCGCGTCAACGGCCACGGAACCCCGGATTCGGGCAGCGGCAGCACCGACAACGGTCAGGGTGGCGGCAAACACGCCGCGGCGAGCTGACCATTGGTGGAGCGTGACGGTTCGGAACTGATTGCCGGGATCTCCTCCGGATATACCTTCGAGGGGCCCTCGATCCATCTCGGTGCCGCAGTGCTGGATGGCGAGGTGTACCCCGAAGCGGCGGTGCGTCTTCCGCTGGCGATGATGAACCGTCACGGGCTCGTCGCAGGGGCAACCGGCACGGGAAAAACCATCACGCTGCAGGTCATGGCTGAGCAGCTCAGCGCCCAGGGTGTCCCGGTGTTCCTGGCGGACATCAAAGGGGACCTGACCGGTCTCTCCACCCCGGGACCCGGCGGTGAGAGGCTGCTGGCCCGCACCCTGAGCGTGGGCCAGCAGTGGTCCGCCAGGAGTTTCCCGGTCGAGTACTTCTCCCTGGGCGGGCACGGTGCCGGTGTTCCCATTCGCGCAACCATCTCCGAGTTTGGGCCGCTGCTGCTCTCCCGGGTGATGGACTTGAATGAGACCCAGGAGTCCAGCCTCACCCTGATTTTCCACTACGCTGACCTGGCCGGGCTGGAATTATTGAACCTCGCTGATCTTCGGGCAGTGATTTCGTTCCTCACCTCCGACGAGGGCAAAACCGCTTTGAAGGACCTCGGTGGCTTGTCGAAGGCTACCGCGGGGGTGATCCTGCGGGAGCTGATCACCCTTGAAGCGCAGGACATGGCCAGATTCTTTGGAGAACCCGAATTCGACACCGCCGATCTGCTCCGCCAGGCCCCGGACGGCAGGGGAATGATCAGCTGCCTCGAACTGCCCACCCTCCTGCAAACACCCCAACTCTTTTCCACCTTCCTGATGTGGCTGGTAGCCGATCTTTTCGCCGACCTGCCCGAGGTGGGAGATCAAGACAAACCCAAGCTGGTGTTTTTCCTCGACGAGGCGCATCTGCTCTTCGACGACGCGTCCAAGGAATTTCTGCGGTCCATCCAGACGTCAGTCCGCCTGATCCGGTCCAAGGGTGTCGGCATCTTCTTCGTCACCCAGACGCCCAGGGATGTTCCAGCGGACGTCCTCGGGCAATTGGCCAACCGTGTTCAGCACGCGTTGCGCGCCTTCACCCCCGAGGACGCGAAGGCTTTGAAAGCCACGGTGTCCACCTTCCCCACCAGTGACTACGACCTGGCTGAGGTTCTCACCTCAGCAGGGACGGGCGAGGCGGTGGTGACCGTCATGAACGATCGGGGCGCGCCCACCCCCGTCGCCTGGACCCGAATGACCTCCCCCGAATCGACGATGGGCCCCTCAGTGCCTGCTGTCGTGGAGGAGATCGTCCGGGCCTCACCGCTCCGCACCCACTACGAAACGGCGATCGACAGCCATTCGGCCTTCGAAAAGCTCACCACTCCCGCTCCGCCCAGCGCGACGCCGCCCCGGGCCGAACCAGCTGCTGATGACGAGGCCCGCCGGATTGAAGAGTCAATTACGGGGCACCGGGGCGCCCCGCCACCGTCCTCCGGTCCGGCTGGGACACCCCCACCCCTCGGCGTTCCCACGCCGGCACCCCGGCAGCAAGACGGTGAACTGATGGAGTTCGCGGTCAAGGCGGCAGGCGCCATCGGGGCGGAGCTCGCCCGGGGTTTATTCGGCACACAGCGGAGGCGCAGTCGTCGTCGTTGGTAACCGGGCACCACTCAACGGGTAACGTAATAGCGTGCAAACGTCTTCTGTGATCAAAGTCCTAGCAGCCTGGCTGCTCGGTCTGATGGTCGTGGTTGCGGCCGCGATTGCCACTGTGGTGGTGGTCAATACGCACATTTTCAACCCCGAGGAACAGGTCCACGACTACCTCGAAGCACTCTCGGACGGCGACGGCGAACGCGCCCTGGGGCTCCTCAACGCGTCGGTGCCCGAGGCCAACGCGGCCATGCTCAACGGTGCTCCGCTGCAGCAGTCGATGGCAGCTGTTGAGGGCGTGGCGGTCGGTGAGGCGGTGGA
Organism: Arthrobacter sp. TMT4-20; assembly: GCF_054510775.1. Taxonomy (NCBI): domain Bacteria; kingdom Bacillati; phylum Actinomycetota; class Actinomycetes; order Micrococcales; family Micrococcaceae; genus Arthrobacter; species Arthrobacter sp. TMT4-20. The sequence continues at coordinate 31,596 of NZ_JBTNDW010000012.1, forward strand.
GGTCGGTGACGGCCGGGTGGAGGTCACCATCACCTACACGGTCCGCGGTGCAGCACACTCGTCAACGTTTTCCCTGGAGCGCACCGGTACGGAGTGGCTGTTCTTCAACACCTGGGAGTTTGTTCCGTCGGTGCTGCCCACCCTCGAACTGTCGGTGATCAACCAGGTCGAGGCCACCCTCAATGGGACCAGGGTCGGCATGCCCGAGGGCAGAAACCAGTTCGCCGTGTTTTACCCCGGGGACTTTGAAGCCCACTACACGAGCGAGTACTTCGCTGCGCCGGCCCAAACCGTTGCCGTCACCGACCGCTCGGGCGGCCAACGAATAGCGCTCGCTACCGCGGCCACCGATGCGCTGGTGGAGGCGGTGGACGGCCAGATCCGGCGCTTCCTGGATGAGTGTGCGGCGCAGACCGTGTTCCAGCCCGCCAATTGCCCCTTCAACTTCCAGACCGAGAACCGGGTAGCCGGGGACATCCGCTGGTCCATCACGGAATACCCGACGGTCTCCATCGAGCCGTTCAACGGCAGCTGGGTGATGGCGCCGCTCTCAGGCAACGCCGAACTGTCCACCTCGCTGCAGGACCTCTTCACCGGCTCGATCGAACCGGTGACGGTCCCCCGCGAGTTCGGCTTCACCGCCCGCCTGTCAGTGGGCGACGACGAAATCGCCGTCACCCCGGTGGTCCAGTACTAGTCGAGGCCCCGCAGGTCCAGGGTCAACCCGGTTTCGCCGTCGTCGCTGATCCGCACCGGGATACCCCAATCCTGCTGGTAGAGGTGGCATGCTGCATGATCGGGGATCTCGCCGCCCGGCTCCCCGTCACAGGCCGCCGCGCGGGCGGTGATGTGCAGAACGCCCTCGCTGACGGCGTCGGACAGCACCAGTTCGCGGGTCAGACCCACCGACGTTCCGCCACCGGATACCAGTAGTTCCTCGGGTGAGGAGGAGATCTTCAGCTGGGTGGGGTCACCCCACCGGTCGTCGAGTTTCTGTCCCTTGGGCGCGGAGAACCGGATCGTAAGCGCATGCGATCCGGCGACGACGGGGGTCTGCGGTCGTTGCGTCTGGGACGCGCCTTCATCGACGGCGAGCGCTTCCTTGGGGATCGGCACCCGGACCAGCTGGTGGCGGTTGGCTTCCACCACAATGAGGAGCGGCTCGCTGCCCGACGCGGTGGGGGTCAGGTCCACCAGAACGTCGCAGGGCTCCGAAAGACCGCGGGCCAGGGTTGAGACCTGCCCCGTGGCTGGATCGTACCGGCGCACCGCGCCGTTGTAGGTGTCGGCGATGGCCACCGACCCATCGGGGAGGGCGGTAATGCCCAGCGGGTGCTGCAGGCGTGCCTGGTCCGCGGCGCCGTCCCTGAAACCGAAATCAAACAACCCGGTCCCGATGGCGGTCCGCACCTGGGTGCGGCGGTGACCGTTGAACTCGGGGAAGGAAAGGGTCCGTACTGCCGACGTTTCCGAGTCGGCGACCCAGAGGTTGCCGCTGGCATCCTCGGCCAGGCCCGAGGACTGGGCGAACCAGGCCTCGGATCCGTCGCCGTCGAGCAGGCCCTCCAGTCCGGTGCCCGCGAGGATGTCGACGGATCCGGTGACTGGATCGAACGTAAACAGCTGATGGGTGCCCGCCATGGCAATCACCACGCGTTCCAGCACGGTGGACCACAGCACGTCCCACGGCGAGGACAGCGAGACCTCCAGCGGCCGGGTGCCCAGGTGGGTGTCGGTCAGGCGAGGGGTGGCGTCCTCCGGGGATTCTACGTCGTACCCGCTCGGCTGGTCGAAGTTCTCCTGCAGCTCGGCGGGGCGTGCCTTCACGTGGTTGCCAGCGTCCAGCAGCCGCTGCACGCCGTTGCCCGCAATGGTGGTGACCGCGCCGTCGGCGAGGGCCACGCCACGGAGCAGGTGGTTCACGGAGTCGGCGACGACGACGTCGTACCCGACCTGCCGGGCAACCTGCTGGGGCAGGACCGCGAGGCCCTGCGGCTCGTTGAACTGGGCCCCGGCAGCGGTGCCGTCGGCAGCGCCCTTCTCCCCCGAGCCGATGGTGCGGCGGACGGTGACCAGGTCGGCGTCGAGCTCCACCAGCCGGTGGTGGCCGGTGTCGCCGATCAGGAGCGAACCGTTGGCGAGGGGGACGGCTTTGCCCGGGAACCGGAGGTCGCCGGCGGTGCTTTCGGCAGGAACGTAGGGTCCGTCGCCGCGGTGCAGCGTGCCCTTCGCGGAGTGTTCCTCCACCAGCTCCTGGACGAGGGACTCCAGCCCGGCAGCGTGGCCCTCACCGGAGAGGTGCGCCACAATGTACCCCTCGGGGTCGACGACGACGAGGGTGGGCCAGGCGCGGGCGGTGTAGGCCTGCCAGGTGGTCAGCTCCGGGTCGTCCAGCACCGGGTGCTGGATGTCGTAGCGTTCCACCGCGGCGGCCAGGGCGTCCGGGTCCGCTTCATGTTCGAACTTGGGTGAGTGGACTCCCACTGTGACAACCACGTCGCTGAACTTCTGCTCCAGCGGCCGCAGCTCATCCAGGACGTGCAGGCAGTTGATGCAGCAGAAGGTCCAGAAGTCGAGGATGACGATCTTCCCGCGCAGATCTTCGAGGGTGAGCTGCCGCCCTCCCGTGTTGAGCCAGTTGCGGCCCACCAGTTCGGAGGCACGCACCCGGTAATCGGTGCGGATCGAGGTCTCAGTCATTCACGCTCTCCTGGTTGGTCAGGCTTCTGGGATGATGCTGGCTTTCCGGGTCCCGGTGTGCCTGGACCGCGGCGGTTGTCGCGTTCCGCCAGCGAAGCGAACATGTTGTTGTAAGCGGTGAGATCGGCGTCGTTATTCCTGTCCGCCGCACGATCGGTCCGTTTGGACTCCCGGGCGTCGTCACGCGACCACATGATGGCGACGCCGATCGCCACCAGCAGGGTGGGAATCTCGCCGATCCCCCAGGTCAGGGCGCCGCCGAGTTGCTGGTCCTCCAGCGCCGAGGGGCCCCAGTCCCGGCCCATGTTGCCGAACCAGGAAGCCTGGAGCAGTGACGTGGACCCCATCAGCGCGACACCGAAGAAGGCGTGGAAGGCCATGGTGGCGAAGAGGAGCAGGATCCGCAGCGGATACGGTGCGCGGCGTGGCACCGGATCGGAGCCCAGCATCGAAAGGACGAAAATGTACCCGGTGATTAGGAAGTGCACGTACATCAGTTCGTGGCCCACATGTTCCCGCATCGCGAAGCCGAACAGCGGTGAATAGTAGAAGATCACGATCGATCCGGCGAAGTTGGCTGCGGCGAACAGCGGGTGGGTCACCAGCGCGGAGAAGCGCGAGTGCACCAGCACCAGGATCCACTCGCGGATCCCCCGGGACCCGTCGCCGCGAGGGGTCAGCGCCTTGAGCGCCAGCGTTACCGGCGCGCCGAGGACCAGGAAGAGCGGAACCACCATGGTCAGGGCCATGTGACCCACCATGTGTGTACTGAACAACACCATGCCGTAGACGGCTGGAGCACCCGAGGTGATGTAGGTCAGCAGCGTCAGCCCGACCAGCCAGCAGGCAAGCCGCAGGAGCGGCCATTTGTCGCCGCGTTTGCGGACCTTCACCACGCCCCGCACGTAAGCCACCCCGACGACCGCCACGAAGGCCACCCAGAGCCAGTCGAAGCGCCATTCGGTGAACCAGCGTTCAAACGTCAGCTCGGGCGGCAGGTCATACCCGGAGAGGATCCGCGCCGGCGAGGCGTCGGGGGCGATCTCCTCGCTGACAGGCGGGGCCGTCCGGGACAGGGCAACAGCAACACCCGAGACTGCGCCCATGATCAGCAGTTCCACGGCGATCAGCTGCCACAGCACCCGCCGGGCGGAGAGCTGGCCTCCCGTGAGCGACCCGCTGCCCGTTCCGAGCTGGGGAATGATCCACTGCCGGTGCATGAGGCCGATCCCGCCGAGCAGCAGGGTGGCAACCGTCTTGAAGGTGACCAGCAGGCCCCACTCCGAGCCGAGCTGGCCCAGATCGTTGATGCGGAGGCTGGCGTTGATCACACCGGACAGCACCACCAGGATGAAAGCGAAACCTGCGAGGGAGGAAAAGCGGCGCAGCACGCTGGAGGTCAGGACGCCCAGCCGCCCGCTGATCACCGCCAGCACAATGATGCCGCCGATCCACAGGCAGACCCCCACCAGGTGCAGGGCGATCGAGTTGATGGCGGCGTAGTGGTCGTCGCCGCTGGCTGAGTGGCCGATCAGGGCCATCGGCATCAAGCCGAGGAGCGATAGGACACCGGTCAGTGCCAGCCAGCCGCTGGATCGGGCCCCGAAGGTCATGGTGGCGACGACGGCGGCGATCAGGACGGTGGACAGCCAGGCGCGGCCGGTGTCGAAGTCGGTGAGGTAGGAGGCCAGCCCCTCCGTGTAGCCGGGGTCGCTGCTCAGCGGCAGGCCGGCGGCGTCGGAGTAGGTGAACAGCAGCACACCGACGGCGGCGAGGGTCCACGATACTGCGGCGACGGAGGCGAGGGTCATGACCGCGCTGAAGGCGGGGTGTTCGTCGCCCGGGGTGCCGGCGCTGCTGGTGCGCGCATTACTGGTGCGGCGGTGGGTCGATCCGACCCGGCGCGGGAGGATCATGACGGCGAAGACCAGCGAGCCGATAACGGCGGCAACCGAAATGTTGTTCAACGCCTTGGCGACCGGCAATCCCCAGCGGGTCAGGGCACCCGGGTCGCCCAGCTGACGCGGACCGGCAGCCCCCGAGAACAGCAGGGCGAGGATGAGTGCGACCACGACGGCGGCACCGCCGGCAATCAGCCAGCCAACCTTCACCCCTGGGGTCTGTATGCCCGGGCGGTCGGTCGGCCGGGGCGCCTTGGTTGTAGTAGCCACATCTACCATTGTCTACCCTGCGTAGAACGGGTAACAATTCGGTGACTCACGCCCGAAGTTGAAGTTCGACGTTAAAAGGAAAGGCCGCCACCGGAAAGGGTGGCGGCCTAGAGTCCTTAGCGGACCGGGTGACTGACTACTTGACAGCAGCCTTCAGCTTGGAGCCGGCGGTCAGCTTGACGCTGCTGCCTGCTGCAATCTGGATGGTCTCGCCGGTCTGAGGGTTGCGTCCGGTGCGGGCGGCACGCTCGGTGCGCTCGACAGCGAGCCAACCTGGGATGGTGACCTTGACGTTGTTGGCAGCTGAGGTTGCCAGTACATCGAACAGTGCGTCAAGAACGCCGTTAACGGCGGTCTGGCTGGTGTCAGCCTTCGCTGCTACTTCTGCTACCAGTTCGCTGCGGTTCTTGGTTTCTTTCGTTGCCAATTTACGTCCTCCTGGACTTGTCCGTTATTTGTAAAGCCTTCACGATTCTGAAAGCCTCTGTGCGAAAACTTACCAGCTTGAGCACCAAACTCCGGTCGTTTCCGGCGTTTTTGGGGGTTTTTAGATGCCAAAGGGCACTATTTCAGCTGCTGACTCGGGGAAATCCCTGTTTGGTGCCGGTGAAGACCACGACCAGCGCCCCGAGTGCCAGCCCCGCCGCAGCGAATCCGATTCCCGACGGGCCACCCACTGTCAGCATCTGCGCACCCACCAGCGCTCCGGCGCTGATCCCGATATTGAACGTCGAGTTATGAACGGCAGCCACGGTGTCCGGGTGGTCCCGGAACGCGCTCATCGCTGCGGTCTGCACATAGGCGGGAACCGGACCGTACAGCAGGCCCCACAGGATCACCACGGCCAGGGTCCAGCCCGGCGCCCCATCCAGCAGCGCGACCCCCAGGAAAGACACCGTCATCACCAGCAGGGAGAGCAGTAACGCGGGACGCAACGCCGAGTCGGTGAACCGGCTGCAGATCGCGAGTCCCAGAATCCCGGCTCCGCCGTAGGCGAGCAACGCGAATCCCACGTTCTCAGCGGTGAAGCCTGACTGGAGCAGCACCGGGGTGATGAAGGTGTAGAGGGCAAACTGGGCGGTCATCATCACCACCACCGCGACTATCACCCGCCGCAGTGCAGGTCCCGCCAACGCCTCACGCAGCTGTGCGCCGCCAGAAACCTTGGACCCGCCAATGCCCGGCATGACGACGGCGGCGCCCACCGACAGGAGCAGCGCAATGATGGCGGCGCAGCCGAACGACCAGCGCCACCCGACCGTCGCCCCCAGCCAGGTACTCAGGGGCACCCCGAGAGCGATCGCGACGGCGTTGCCCGCGTTCACCAGCGCCATCGCCCCACCCAACCGGCCCGGCGGTGCCAACCGGCTCGCGTAGCCGAAGACCACCGCGAAGAACAGTGCGTGACACGCCCCGGCCAGGATTCGCCCGGTCAGCGCCACCGAGTAATCCTGCGCCAGGCACAGCACGATGTTGCTGACGCCGTAACCGGCGAGCAGCCCCACCAGCAGCGGCTTTCGGGGCACAGCACTGGTCCACGCGTTCAACGGGATGGAGGCGAACACCACCACTGCTGCGTAGGCAGAGACCAGCAACCCGATGGCCGACTCGGTGACACCCAGGTCCTCCGCCATCAGGGGCAGCAGACCAATGGGGAGCACCTCTGTGGCGACCGCAAGGAACCCACCCACGGACAGCAACAGCATCGGAGGTTCGAGCAGTTTCTGCTGCCGCACGGGCATTCCCTTCAGGATGGGTGCAGTCTGTCAGGACCGGCGCTTAACGCAAGAGGACGGCGACCCAGGGTCGCCGTCCTCTTGCAAACTGGTAGTTACCAGCCAGCCGGAGTTACCAGCTGGACTTGGTCACACCGGGCAGCTCGCCGCGGTGAGCCATGTCGCGGAAGCGAACACGGGAGATACCGAACTTCTGCAGCGTTCCGCGGGGGCGGCCATCGATCTGGTCGCGGTTGCGGAGGCGTACTGGCGACGCGTTGCGGGGCAGCTTCTGCAGGCCGAGGCGTGCAGCTTCGCGGGCTTCGTCAGTCGCGTTGGGGTCAACCAGCGTCTTCTTCAGCTCGAGGCGCTTCTCGGCGTAGCGCTCAACAATTACCTTGCGCTGTTCGTTGCGGGCAATTTTAGACTTCTTAGCCATGTGTTTAGCGCTCCTCTCGGAATTCGACGTGCTTGCGGATCTTGGGATCGTACTTCATCAGAACCATGCGGTCCGGGTCGTTACGGCGGTTCTTGCGGGTCACGTAGGTGTACCCCGTGCCGGCCGTCGACTTCAGCTTGATGATCGGGCGTACGTCTTTATCTTTTGCCATTAGAGCTTCACTCCCCGAGCCAGGATCGACGCGACGACGGCGTCAATTCCGCGCACATCGATGGTCTTGATGCCGCGGGCCGAAACCTGCAGCGTGACGTTGCGGCGCAGGGACGGAACCCAGTAGCGCTTCTTCTGGATGTTCGGGTCAAACCTGCGCTTGGTGCGGCGGTGTGAGTGGGAAATGCTGTGCCCAAAGCCCGGCTCGGCTCCAGTCACTTGGCAGTGAGCTGCCATGACGATCCTCCAAAGAGTTAATGAAAATACCTAGAACCAGCAGTCTTGTCTGCTGGGAATGCAACCAGGGGCGCCCCAAACGACAGCCGAAACTGTCGGGATGATTAGCGGTTTTCGCGCAACTTGAGCCCCTAACTACCGATTCCCCGGAAGATATGATCCCAAGAATCGGAGCAATTGCGCACGCTCCGCCACCTGATGCCCTCCTATTCTAGGAGCTGCCGGGGGTTAAGACCAATCGCCGTTGCGGTCTACCACCGTCACGACGTCGTCGTCGCCCACCTGCGCTCCGGCGTCGAGCGTGGCACCGGAGTCAACAATGGACCGCACAATCCGGGCCCCGGAGGGAACGGTGACCCCGTTCAGCAGGATCGAATCGACGACGACGGCGCCCGCCTCCACCACCGTGTCCGACCCAATCACGCTGTGGCTGACTTCGCCGAGGACGCGGCTGCCCGGCGCCAACAGCGAGTCGGCCACGACCGCACCTTTCCCGACAAACCCGGGCAGTCGCTGGGAGCTGCTGGTGAGGATGGGCCAGGCCGGGTGGTCGAACGCCAGACCCTCGCCATCAAGCAGTTCCATGTGCGCCCGGTGGTAGTTCTCGGGGGTACCAAGATCGAGCCAATACCCTTCAAGGCGGTGTTCCACCACGGTTGAATGCTGCACCAGGTGGGGCAGCAGCTGGTCGCCGTAGTCGTCGAGGCCGCCCTCTTCCTTCTCCAGCAGTTCCAGGGTGTCGAGCAGGTGCGCGGCATCGAATAGGAAGACTTCGGTGGCCACCAGGGTGGTCTTGGGCTTGTCGGGCTTGTACTCGAAGCCGGTGACGGCGCCGCCGGACACCTCGACCACACCGTGGTTGGAGGCGTCGCCGTCGAAGTGTGTGGTCACGATTGTCGCGGCGGCTTTGGCCTCCAGATGGGTTTGGACGACATCGCGGAAGTCCAGCTGGTACAGGTGATCGGCGCTCAGAAGCAGCACCAGATCGGGGTCGAACTCGCGGATAAACGCTGCCTGCCGGAACAGGCTATCGGCGTTTCCGTCCGCGAAGCCCTCCCCTTCCCTGCCCTCAAACGGCGGCAGGACACGCAGCCCGCCGTTGGTGCGGTCCAGATCCCACGGCCGGCCATTGGCCAGATGGTCGTTGAGCGAGTTCGGCTGGTACTGCTGCACCATCCACACATCCGAGAAGCCGCTGTGATGCAGGTTGGAGAGGGGGATGTCGATCAGGCGGTAGGAGCCGGCGACGGGCAGCGCCGGTTTGGCACGCTTATCCGTCAGCGGCCCCAACCGTCCACCCGAACCGCCTGCGAGAACGATCGCAAGGACGGACGGTCGGTTCATGGTTGCACTCCAGGTGTGGGTTGATTCAGGATCCAGTGGGTACTGTCGAGGCGGGCCAGGATCTTCTTGCCAATCCGCTCCAGGTCGCGGACGTCGTCGTCGGTCAACGCGTCGAAGACCGATTCCCGTACATGGTCAACATGCTCGCGGGCCAGTAACTGCAGATTCGTCAGCCCGTCCTCGGTGATCCGGGCGGTGGTGACCCGACCATCGCTGGCGCTGGGGCACCGGGACACCCAGCCGCGCTGCTCAAGTTTCTTCACCACATGGCTCAGGCGGGACAGTGACGCATTCGACCGGGCAGCAAGTTCACTCATCGCGAGGGTGAGGTCATCAGTCTCGGAAAGCATCGCCAGGACGTGATAATCGAACAGCGTGATCTTGGCCTGCCGGAACAGGTGGGCGTCCAGCGTGCCAGGGAGCATGGTGGTGACGGCGTAGAGCGCAAGCCAGGCTTGCCGCTCCTCGGGATTCAGCCATCGGACACCACTCATCCCGCCATTCTGGCACAGACACCGTTCGCCAGCGGTGCCCCGCGGGCCGGCTGGGACCCTAGGCCCACGCCGGGCGGGTGAGCTCCGGGTACTTGGCCGTCAGCACATCCCCCGAAGACACGCCGCGCAGGCGCCGCCCCACCCACGGCGACAGATAGTCGCGCGCCCACTGGGCGTCCGCTCGTAGCTGATCTATCCGCGACGACGCCGGCGCGGCCTCCAGCTCGGGCAGGTCGATCTCGTGGGAGGCCCGCAACACTTCGAGCACCCGCCTGGCCATGAGGGTGTGTCCGGCGGCGGACATGTGCATCCGGTCAGTGTCCCAATAGCCCCAATTCTGGAACTCCCTGAACCGCCAGTAGTCCACCACGTCGGCGTGGTGCCGGTCAGCAATTTCACGGACCAGTTCGTTATAGATGGCCGTCCGCCCGCGGGTCTTGCCGAACACCGCCGACCCCACCGAATCAAAACCGGTAAACAGCACCACGGCGGCGCCCGAGCTTGCAAGGCGGGCCACGCCGTCGTCGTAGGCGGCCATCAGGGCGTCAATGTCGATCCGCGGCCGCAGAATGTCGTTGCCACCCGCGTAGATGGTGATCAGCGTGGGCTGCAGGGCCAGTGCCCGGTCAACCTGTTCGTCGAGAACCTGGCGCACTTTCTTGCCGCGGACGGCGAGATTCGCGTATCCCCAGGAGCTGTCGGCAAGGATCAGTTGCTCGGCCACCCGGTCAGCCCACCCCCGCACCCCATTGGGGCTGACTTCATGCCAGTCGCCGACGCCTTCCGTAAACGAATCACCGAGGGCCACATATCGTTGAGAGAATTCCACTAGAAGAGGCTACCTGCTCCCGCCGCGCGATAAGGTGGCATTGCAAGCAGACTGATAACTTTTTGCAGCGCACCCCCGCTCCCCTCCCCACAACCTGAGAAGGACATCATGACCCAGCCCTCCGACACTCGGACCAAGCGCGCCGCGTTGATCATCAACCCGGTCAAGAACACCGGGGCTGATATTCGTGCGATCGTTTCGGAGCTCTGCGCTGCCGAGGGGTGGGACGAGGTGCTGTACCTGGAGACATCGGTTGATGACCCCGGCCGTGGCCAGGCACAGGAAGCCGTCGATGCCGGCGTGGACGTGGTGATCGCCGCTGGCGGTGACGGAACGGTCCGCTGCGTGGCCGAGGTCGTCAACGGCACCGGCGTCGCACTGGGGCTGATCCCGCTCGGCACCGGCAACCTGCTGGCCCGGAACCTGGACATCGCCGTCGACGATCCGGAGGAGGCCGCCAAGGCAGCCCTGTTCGGCACCGAACGCAACGTTGACGTCGTTCATGTCACGGTTGACCGCGCCCAGGACTCGCACGTGTTCCTGGTGATGGCGGGGCTGGGGTTTGACGCGTCGATCATGGCTGACACCCGTGATGACCTCAAAGACAAGGTGGGCTGGCTGGCCTACGTCGACGCCGGCATCCGGAACCTGAGCGGCAAGCCTGCACGCACCCGGATCACACTGGACGGCGGCGAGGTCATCGAGCGTCGGCTGCGCAGCGTGATGGGCGGCAACTGCGGCAAGATCATGGGCGGGCTGGAGATTTTCCCCGGCGCCAAGATTGACGACGGCCTGCTGGACATCATGACCGTGGCGCCCACCGGCCGGCTCGGCTGGTTCGGCGTCGTGGGTAAGCTGTTTGCCCGCGGAAAGGGCAAGGACCCGTCCCTCGAGTACTTCCAGTGCAAGGAAGCCGAGATCCAGCTCGACGAGCCGCAGGAAATCCAGCTCGACGGCGACCCCCTCGGCAAGGGCACCCACATGGCCCTGCGCGTGGACGCTAATTCGTTGCGGCTGCGGATGCCTTACGGCAAGAAGGATCCAGCAGTCGTCACCCACCCGGAGCCCTAAGCCGCGAGGGCCGGGTCCGGGCCGGGGCTAGAGCCGGGTCTGGGGATCGACTTTTTCGCCGTCGACCAGTAGCTCGAAGTGGAGGTGGCATCCGGTGGAGTTGCCGGTGCTGCCGACGGCGCCCAGGCCCTCGGCTTTGCCCACTTTCTGACCCACGGTCACGCCGAGCACACTGAGATGGTTGTACGAGGTTTGGAGGCCCCCGCCGTGGTCCACCACGATCCGCTGGCCACCACCATAGGCATGCCACCCGGATTCCACCACGGTGCCCGCGCGTGATGCGAGGACCGGCGTACCGCAAGCCCCTGCGTAGTCGGTCCCGGTGTGCAGCTCGTCGCCGTACCCGCCCATCGGGTTCACCCGGTAGCCGAACGACGAAGCAATTTCGGCACCCTTGATCGGGGTGGTGAACGCCGCCGCGTCGCTGGACAGGACAGTGGTTTTGGCCTTCGGGGTTGCGGCCGTCGCGAGCGGGGACTCCCTGCTGAAATCAATGTCTGCTTCAGCGTCAGCAGTAACCGGTGCGGCTACGGCGGGGCCGGTTCCGGCGGTAGGGGCTGCCGAGGGGGAAGCCTCCGGCGAGGGAAAGGCTGCGGTGAGAACGAGGCCCGCCGCTGCGGCGAGGACTCCCACGGCCAGCACAGCTGACCGGCGGTTGGATTTCAAGGTGGACTTAGGCGGGGCGGACGCGCGGCGGCGCCCGGACGTGACCGGCTGGAGCAAAACAGGAGCCTCTCTGCAACGCCGGTGAAGTTAGCTGTCGGATTCGAGCAAGAGTTGACTCGGCCCACTGCTGCTCTTCCAGTGAGCGGAAGAGTGGTTTGCGAAGGGCTGCACCCCAAGGCAGAAAACTGCCGAAGATGGGTCCTCCACCCCTGCCACGGTGAATTGGGGGCCGGCTGCTGACAGGGTTAGGCGTGCAGTCCGGGAGCCACAATGATGCGGATGGCTCCCTATAAGAATAGGGCGCTTAGCCGAGAAGTTATAATTTCGTTACACAGATCACGGCGTGGCGACTAGCCAAGTTCGGATCGGCCCCTGCGCCAATACCCCATGAAGGCCACCTGCTTGCGGTCAATCCCGACGTCGCGCACCAGATAACGCCGCAGCCCACGGACCACCGCGGCCTCGCCCGCGATCCAGGCATAGAACGGGAGCGCACCGGAGGGCCGGTCCGGGTTCAGCGAGGAATTCAGCGTTGACGCGTTCAGCCGCTGCGGGGTTTCCCACAGGATCGTTTCGTCAATGTTCACTTCTTCCGGCTCGGGGCCTGCTGTGGCTGCGGCAGCGGCGGCGAGGGTCAGCCCGGCGCGGGAGCTGGCATCGACTCCGACGGCGAACGGCGCGGCCAGCGACACCCAGCCGGGCACCCGAACCGTATCCCGGACCGCCGCGTCCAGCAGTTCACCGTGGGGGCGTTCCCCCCGGGCGAGCCAGATGATTTCCACCGCTGAGGTGGTGGACACAGCCTGGAAGTCTGCGTGGTCCGGCACTTCAAGGAAGGCGTGCCCGCCGACGTCGGCGGGGAGGGACTCCAGAATGGCGCTGATGGCGGGGACAGCTGTCTCGTCGCCAGCGAGGAGGACCTGCTGGGCGAGCCCCGGACGCCACTCGATCCCGCCGTAGGAGCCGGCGGTGGTGCAGGTGGCGGCGTGGACGTTCGGGCCGATCAGCCAGATCCGATCGCCGGGGGTGGCGGCGGCGGCCCACAGCGACGCCGGCCCCCCGTTCCCCTCAGCATCGAAGTGCATCACGAAGTCGACGTCGATCTCTGGCTGGTCGCCATCGCACCGGGCCGCCCTGACGGTGTAGGTGCGCATGGCGCCGCGCTCGGCGGGGTCCATCGCGAGCCACCGCTGATACCAGCCCGAGCCCTCGGGCGGTGACTCGAGGAGCTCCCGCATGTTCACGCGGGGGGCATCGTCGTCGCGGGTGGCGGGGATCATGACTTTGATCCGCAGGTCGAGCGTTGGCCCCTGCACCCCGAAGTCCCTCAGGCAGGACCCGCCGAAGGTGATGCGTTGGAAGTTGTCGCTGAGGCGCTGCACCCGGGTGACGACGACGTCGAAGGCTGATACCGCCGAAACGGTTCCATCGGTGCGCTGGGATGCGCGCTCGCTCCGTCGGGCCGTGCGATTGCTGACTTCGGTCATGTTGCTGCCTCCAGGTGGTGCGCGGACAGCGTGTCCTGCGGGTTAGGCAGGAACCCCTGCCCGGTGGACGTTTCGGGTGACGACTGAGTAGCTCCGTCGCCTGAGTGGTGCCGGCCGACCGGCACCACCATGGGTGTGCCGGATACGGGGTCCGGGATGACGCGGCATTGCAGACCGAAAACCGAGGTGACGGTCTCCTCAGTCACCACCTTGGCGGGACTGCCCTGCGCGGCGATCTGGCCGTCCTTCATGGCGATGAGGTGATCGGCGTAGCGTGCGGCGAGGTTCAGGTCGTGGAGCACGATGGCCACCGTGGTGCCGTCGCGCCGGTTCAGGTCGGTGATCAGATCCAGTACTTCCACCTGGTGGGTGACGTCGAGGAAGGTGGTGGGTTCATCCAGCAGCAGGATGTCGGTTTGCTGGGCCAGGGCCATCGCGATCCAGACCCGCTGCCGCTGCCCACCGGACAGTTCATCGACAAAGCGGTCAGCGAGCTCAAGGGTGTCGGTGGCTTGGAGGGCGGAGGCGACGGCGACGTCGTCGTCGTTGGTCCACTGCCGGAACCAGCCCTGGTGCGGGTAGCGGCCGCGACCCACCAGGTCGGCGACGGTGATCCCGTCCGGGGCTACCGGTGTTTGCGGGAGCAGCCCGAGGATCCGCGCGACGGTGCGGGTGGACAGCGAGTGGATGTCCTTGCCGTCGAGGTTGACGACGCCGGCCGATGGCTTCAGCAGGCGGGCCAGGCCGCGCAGCAGGGTGGACTTGCCGCAGGCGTTGGCACCGACGATCACCGTGACCTTGCCGGCCGGCAGCTCGACGGTGAGGTCCTGGACCACTTTGCGGTCGTCGTATGCGAGTGTCAGCTCGCTGGCTGTCAGAGCCATTTCAGCCTCCCTGTCCTGTCCTGTTGGCGGTCACGAGCAGCCACAGCAGGAACGGGGCGCCGAGGACGCCTGTTACTACGCCGACCGGAAGTGACACACCGGGAATCATGTTGGCTGCCACGAAGTCTGCGGCGAGAACTATCACCGCGCCCACCAGTCCGGCCGCGGTGAGAGACACGGCGCCCTTCACGAGGCGGCGCGCGATCGGGCCGGCGAGGAAGGCGACGAACGCCACCGGCCCGGCGGCGGCGGTGGCAACGGCAGCCAGGGCCACTCCGACGGTGATCAGAGCTAGCCGCGATGGTTCGACCCGGATGCCGAGACTGGCGGCGGTATCGTCGCCGAGTTCCAGTCCGCGCAGCCCCCGGGACAGGACGGCCGCCGCGGGGATCAGCAGCAGCAGGGCGAGGATGAGGATCGTGGCGCGGTCCCAGTTGCTGGAATTCAGGGAGCCGTTGAGCCAGACCAGGGTGTCCGATGCGGTGCGGATATCGGTGCGGGTGAGCAGGAAACTGACCACCGCGTGCAGCACCGCGGCGAAGCCAATTCCCACCAGGATCAGCCGGTACCCGGCCGCCGAGCCGCGGCGGGAGAGCAGGTAGATCGCTGCCGCGACGGCGAGGGCACCGATCAGGGCGGAAAGGGAGACCGCAACGCCCGCCGCCCCGAACAGCACTATTGCTGCCACGGCGGAGGCACTGGCTCCGTAGCTGATCCCAATGATGTCGGGGCTGGCCAGCGGGTTCCGGAGCATGGTCTGGAAAATGGTGCCCGCCAGGCCGAAGGCCACTCCGATAAGGACCGCGATCACCGCGCGGGGAAGCTTGTTTTCCATCACGATGAACGTAGCGCCGGGGATATCGGCGCCGCCGAGGATCCTGAAGAAGTCCGGGATGGTCACGGTATAGGTGCCGAGCAGGACGGAGACCGCGAACAGGACGGCGGTGATCCCCGCGAGGATACCGATCACCAGGCGGCGCTGGGCTGCTTGCCGGCGTCGACCGCCGCTGACGGTAGCCGACGGCGGTGTGGCAGCGCCATTCGGTGTGGCAGCGACGTCCGGGGCGGCGGGTGTGGCCGCACCGGTCGGGGGCGCTGGGTGGAGGCTCATAGTTGGGCCAGCTTCCGGCGGCGGACCAGCCAGATGAACACCGGGGCGCCGATGACGGCGGTCATGATCCCCACCTGCACCTCGCCGGGTGGCAGGATGAGCCGGCCGACAATGTCGGCTCCGATGAGCAGCACCGGGGCAAGTGCCACCGAGAAGGGCAGGATCCAGCGGTAGTCGGGGCCGGTGAGCACCCGCACCATGTGAGGGATCACCAGGCCCACGAAGGCGATCGGTCCGGCGGCTGCGGTCGCAGCGCCACAGAGGATGACGACGCCCAGCGCCGCGACACCGCGGGCTACCGCCACGTTCTGGCCGAGCCCCTTCGCGATGTCGTCACCGAGGGACAGGCTGTTCAGTGCCTTACCGGTCAGGAGGGTCAACAGGATGCCGACCACGAGGAACGGCAGGACCGGCAGGAGGACATCCCAGCCACGACCTGACACAGTGCCGACCTGCCAGAACCGGAACCGGTCGAGCGTCTCCTGGCTGGACACCAGGACGGCGTTCATCAGACTGCCCAGCCCCGCGGACAGGGCCGCCCCCGCGAGCGCCAGCTTGATGGGGGTGGCGCCTTCCCGGCCGAGGCTTGCGATGGCGTAGACCACGACGGCGGCGAAGGCTGCCCCGGCGAACGCGAACCAAATGTAGCCGGTCACCTCGGCGATCCCGAAGACATAGATGCCGATGACGACGGCGAGCGCGGCTCCTGCGTTGACGCCGAGGATGCCTGGGTCAGCGAGCGGGTTCCGGGCCACTCCCTGCATGGCGGCACCGGCGAGGCCGAGGGCGGCGCCGACCATGAGGCCGGTGACGGTGCGGGGAATACGGGAGTGGACGACGGCGTGGTCGCCGTTGGCCGGGTCGAAATCGGTCAGCGCAGCGACCAGGACGTCGAAGCTGATGGGCCGGGAGCCGAATGCGAGCGAGGCGGCGCAGACCAGGGCGAGGACGACCAGCACTGCGCCCAGCTTCAGAACCCGGCGCTGTCCGCGGGGTCTGGCTGAGGCGATCGGAGCGCGGTCAAGAGGGGCTGGAGCAGTCTGCACTGCCATCGCATGCCTCCTCACCGTCTAACTCCGGACAGAAGTAAGGCTAGCCTACGGTTACCTCTATTAAGAAACGGTTATGTTCCCTAATTAGCCAGAGTGGGTCGCTCGGAGGAGCACCCGGCGGGTCGCTCCCTACCCGCCGAAACCCCACCCAGCAGCCGGGGAATCCGGTACGGGCGGGGCATCAAGTGACACGGTTTAGCTGGCTTTAGGCAGCGGTGGGCGGGGTTCCCTGCCCGAAGGGCTTGCCGCCGAGGCCTTCCCTGCCATGCTCGGTGTGCCAGTTGGCCAGATCCGGGCCTTTGGGCACAATCCCGGTCGGGTTAATGTCTTCGTGCACGATGTAGTAGTGATCCTTGATCTGGTCAAAGTCGATCGTGTCGCCGAAGCCGGGGGTCTGGAACAGGTCCCGGGCGTAGCCCCACAGGGCCGGCATTTCGGTGAGCTTGTTCCGGTTGCACTTGAAGTGTCCGTGGTAGACGGCGTCGAAGCGCACCAGGGTGGTGAACAGGCGGACGTCGACCTCGGTGATGGTCTCCCCTACCAGGAACCGCTGGTGGCTGAGGCGTTCCTCCAGCCAATCCAGCGCGGTGAACAGGCGGTCGTAGGCGTCGTTGTACGCTTCCTGCGATCCGGCGAACCCGCACCGGTAGACGCCGTTGTTCACCTCGGTGAAGATCCGCTTGGCGACCTGATCGATCTCTTCACGCAGTTCCTCCGGGTACAGATCGGGGGCGCCGTCGCGGTGGAAATCTTTCCACTCAGTGGAGAAATCAAGGGTGATTTGCGGGAAGTTGTTGGTGACGACGGCACCTGAAGGCACGTCGACGATCGCCGGAACGGTGATACCGCGCGGATACTCGGGATCCCGCTTGAAGAACGCTTCCTGCAGTCGTTCGATGCCCAGGACCGGGTCGCGTCCGTCAGGGTCGAGGTCAAAGGTCCAGGACCGCTTGTCGTGGGTCGGGCCCGGGGTCCCCAGCGAAATGGCGTCCTCGAGTCCGAGGAGCCGGCGCACGATGATGGCGCGGTTCGCCCAGGGGCAGGCGCGGGCGGCGATCAGCCGGTACCGGCCGGCCTCCACGGGAAAGCCGTCCGACCCGTCCCGGGTGATCCGGGTTTCGATATAGGTGGTGTCGCGGCTGAATTCCTTGCCCGTGTTCACGTAGGCGCCACGAGTGCTGTGTTCGTTCTCGGTCATCTCTTCAGCCTAATCTTCTGTCGCTGGGCTGTTGGTTGGAACAGCCCAGCGACAGAGGTGGAATTGATCACTGGGTGATCGCCGGTTGGCGATCAGTTGTCCTGGCTCTGCCGGGCCGACTCGCGTTCGTACTTCCGGCGCAGCTCACGCCCGTTGTCGATGTCTTCGAGTTCCTTGTCGAGCTTCTTGCGGCTTGCGGTGGCGTCCCGTGGAGGGAGCTGGATGGTTTCCTCAGCTTCGATGCCGGCCTGGAGTTGCCGGCCGCGCTCCAGTTCGGCGTCGAACTCTGCACCGAAGAGCAGTGAGAGGTTAGCCAGCCAGAGCCACAGCAGCAGCACGATGACGCCGGCGATCGCCCCGTAGGTCTCGTCATAACTGCCGAAGTTGCCAACGTAGAAAGAGAATCCAGCAGTGGTGAGTCCGAGGACCAACAACGCAACAAACGATCCCATGCTCATCCAACGGAACTTGGGCTGCTTCACGTTGGGCGCCCCGTAGTACAGGATGGCGATCATCAGGATGGCAAAAACCACCATGACCGGCCACTTGGCGATGTTCCACACGAGGAGGGCCGTGTCGCCGAGACCAATCACATTCCCGACCGATTCGGCGATCGGTCCGGACAGGACCAGCAGGAGGGCCATCAGCACCACCAGCAGCAGGACTATAGCGGTGATGAGGAGCATTACCGGGCGCAGCTTCCAGAACGGACGCCCCTCCTCCACTTCGTATACCCGATTCATTGCCCGGCTGAAGGCGTTGACGTAGGCGGAGGCAGACCAGAGCGCACCGAGAACACCGATGATCAGCGTCAGACCAGCACCCTGTGAGGTAGCGAGACCTTCAATAGTGCTTTCGAGCGTCTCGTTCTCGGCTGCACCCGGTGCTACCCCTTCAAGGATGTCCAGCACGGTGTTGGTGGTGGTTTCCGCCTGACCGAAGACACCGAGCAGGGAGACCACCGCCAGCAGCGCCGGGAAGATCGCCAGCACCGCGAAGTAGGTCAGGGCAGCAGCCAGATCGGTGCACTGGTCTTTGCCGAATTCACGGAGGGTGCGCTTGAACACGTATCCCCAGGCCGGCTTCTTGATCTCGGTGGGGCTGTCGGGCTTCCGGTCGTCGTCGGGACTCGGCGCATTGCGTGCTTTGTCCTGGGTCTGCGCTTCGGGCGAATCCGCCGCTGTGCCGCCGCTGGGTGCCATTTGGTACCTCCACATAGTTCCTACAGGTCCAGCTGACTATTGTAAGGACCCTTACTAGTGCATAAGCCTACCTAAGGATTACCGTTGGCAGATGGCTTTCTCCCAGATTAGTCCAGCCGGCACCCTCCGAATTGCGGTTGTTGGCGCCACCGGTAACGTCGGAACCGCTCTGTTACGGCGCTTGCAACGGGCTGCGGCCGAGCATCCGGGCGGCGTGGAAATCGTCGGCTTCGCCCGCCGGCTTCCTGACACTTCCCGGGCCCCCTATGCCGGGTGCGCATGGCACGCCCTCGATATCGGGACCGACGAGGGGCGCAGCACGCTCACCGCAGCGCTCGACGGCGTTGACGCCGTCGTGCACCTGGCCTGGGCCATCCAGCCGAACCGCAATGAACCGGCGATGCACCGCACCAACGTCACCGGTACCGCCAACGCGCTGCAGGCGACCGCCGACGCGGGAGTGCGCCACTTCGTCTGCGCGTCATCGGTGGGTGCCTATAGCCCGGCCTCGAAGGGCCAGCGGGTGGATGAAAGTTGGCCGCATGGGGGCATCAGCACCTCTCACTACAGTCGGCATAAGGCTGAGCAGGAAGCGCTCCTTGATGACTTCGACCGGCGGTACCCGGAGATCCCCGTCACCCGGCTTCGCCCGGGGCTGATCTTTCAGCAGGATGCAGGGAGCGAGATCGGCCGCTACTTCCTGGGCCCGCTCGTCCCGAAGTTCCTGCTCGATCGGCTGCGGCTCCCGGTCATTCCCATTCCCGATCGGCTGATCTTTCAGGCGGTCCACGCCGACGACGTCGCAGACGCCTACTGGCGGGCCGTCGACCGGCGGGTGGGCGGTGCCTTCAACATCGCTGCCGAACCGGTGCTCACACCGGCCAAGGTCGCGGGGCAGTTGGGCGCCCGACGAGTGGTGAACCTCCCCGTGAAGGTGCTGCGCGCCGTCGTCGGCGTGACCTGGGCGCTGGGGCTGCAGCGTACCGATCCGGGGTGGATCGACATGGCTGCCCTGGCACCGGTCATGAACACCGACCGTGCACGCACACTGCTCGGGTGGGAGCCGGAGCATTCCTCACTCGACGCCATCCGCGCCGTGCTGACCGGGCTTAGCGCGGGCGACGGCGTGGACGGCTCCCCCAGCCTCAAACCCCGCACCTAGCCCTCCACGCATTGGAACGAGTCAACACAAATAGCAGGTTTCACGCCGGAAAGTGGTTATTTGTGTTGACTCGATCCGAGGGCGGCGGGTTGGGGAGCTTCGAGGGCTTGGGGAGGGTGCACCGCCTCCCACCGCTGCCGGGGCAGCGCCTCGCGGTGGTGGGTCTGTAGGAACACGACCATTGATTCGCGGATCAGGCACTTCAGGTCCCAGAGGGCGTCATTGTCGACGGCGCTGACCAGGACTCTGGCCCGCACCATCCCGTCGGTGGCCTGAGTGATTTGCAGGGTGCTGGTGCGCCCGTCCCACAGCGTGGTCTCGGCAAGTATTGCGGCCAGGTGGGCCCGCATCGAGTCGATGGGGACCCGCCAGTCGAGGTCCAGGTCAACGGTGCCGAGCAGTTCGGAACGGCTCCGCGTCCAGTTCTCGAACGGCGTGGTGGTGAAGTAGGTCGAGGGCAGGATGATCCGGCGGTCGTCCCAGACCTTGACCACCACATAGGTCATGGTGATTTCCTCGACCGTGCCCAGCTGTTCTTCAACGAACACGGTGTCGTCGATCCGCAGGGCGTCGGTGAAGGCCAGTTGCACCCCGGCAAAGACGTTGGCCAGGGAGCTCTGGACGGCGAGGCCGGCGACAATGGAGATTAGCCCGGCCGAGGCCAGGATGCCAGCGCCGAGGGCACGCACCTCGGGGATCGTCAGCAGCACGCTGGCCAGCGCGAAGGTGATCACCAGTGCCACTCCCACCCGGCGGGCCAGCATGATCTGCGTTTTCAGGCGCCGCATCCGCCCATGGTCAACGGTGTCCCTCCCGTATTTCCGCAACGCCACCGCCTCAAACACCAGCAGGAGCGACGCGACCAGCCAAGCCACGGCCCCAATGAGAGCCAGCACCAGCGCGTAGTCCACCGGCCCAAACCAGTCGGTGTCGGCGGCAGTCACCGCGAGGGCTATCCGCGCGCCCACAATGGCGAGCACGAGCCGCACCGGGTTCAGCGCCCGACGGGATGCCCCCTGAATGGCGGGGACCTTCCGCAGGGCGCGCACAGCTATCCGGCGCAAAATGGCTGCGAGCAGCACGGCTGCGATCAAGGCCGCAGCGACCCCGACCACCGGGGCCAACGCGTTGACTAGTTCATCCATGGCTTCACCGTCTCAGATGACAGTGGGTAGCTGTCCAGCCGGAAGGGAAAACTGTGGGGAGACTCTCATCCCACGATCAGGCGGGGATCAGCAGGTGGCTAGTACAGGAAAACATCAAACCATTCGCGGTTGTGCGCGTGAATCAGCACCAGGAACAACACAAAGTCGAACAGCAGGTGAACCGCCACAATGTAGCTCAATGATTTGGTCTTCTTGAAAATCCAGCCCTGCACCAGCGCAAAGGGGTAGATCAGCAAAGGCCCCCAGGCGTGGAAGCCCAGTTCCCAGAGGAACGAGGTGAACAGCACCGCCTGCAGCATGTTGGCCTGCCAGTCCGGCAGATGCCGCCGCAGCAGGGTGAAGGCCGTACAGATGAAGAACAGCTCGTCCCAGATGCCCAGCACATTGGTGCCGAGGAACAGCCGCGCCACGGTGCTCGGATCCGAGGCTGCCGGCCAGTTCTCAAACACGCCGGTAGGAATCATGTAGACGGGCAGGAGAAAGTACCCCATCACGACGACGGCCACCAGGTACCAGCGCTCGGTCCGCGTCCACTTCTGGCCGGTGAGTACCGGAAACCGGATGGCGTGGTCCTTGAACACAAACCGTGAAATCGAATACGGCAGCCCCACCGCCAGGACCATTGCTGTCCCCATGGTGAACATGTGTTCGAAGCTGATGTCGGTGGTGATGGGCACCAGGCTCATGATCATCAGTCCGAGTGACAGCAGCGCCAGATCCTTGAACAGCTGACGCCCAATGAAGAACGACGACGCCAAGGCGGCCGCCAACAGCAGGTAACCCAGCCACCGCTGATCCAGTCCGAACATCACAAACCCCGACCCGGCGATCAGCACCGCAGGGATCAGATTCGCGGCAGTCTTCCGCGTTTCCTTCAGGGTCTCCGGCTGGGTTGTCATACCACTGAGATTACCCGGGACGTCTGAAGTACGGGAGTTTTGGGGCATTTGCCGCTATACAGGAAGCAGCAGCCGATCGCGCCCCGACCACCCACAGGAGCAAAGCCATGGAATACGACTTCGATGTTCTGATTGTGGGCGCTGGCCCTGCGGGGATGGCAGCCGCGGTGCGGGCCGCGGAACTCGGCGCCCGCGTGGCTGTAGTGGAACGGGCGAGGCTCGGCGGCACCTGCGTGAATTCCGGGTGCGTGCCGACCCGGGTCCTTGCGAAGACGGCCCGCCTGTACCGGGAGGTGCGCACCGCCTATGACTACGGGATCGTCGTCGCCGAACCGTCGGTTGACTGGCCCCAGATCGTCCGGCGCGTCAGGTCCACCGTGGACCGGGTGCTCGCGGCCAAAGGGTACGACGACGTCGTCGCCCGGTTGGGCATCACCCTGCTCACCGGCGAGGCCTCCTTCGCTGACTCACACACCCTGACGGTGGACGGCCGCGCAGTGACGGCCGGTTCGGTCATCCTCTGCGTTGGCGGCAACGCGCGCCGCCTACCCATCCCCGGCGCCGAGCATGCCGTCCTGCCGCCGGACATTCTCGACCTGCCGGATCTGCCGCGGGCCATCGCCGTGATCGGCGGCGGGCACACCGGCGCGCAGCTGGCCACCATCTTCCATGCACTCGGTTCCCGGGTGCTGCTACTGGATCTGGCGCCGCGCATCCTCACCACCGAGGACGCCGCTGTCTCGGCGGCGGTCACCGATGGGTTCCGCGCCCGGGGTGTGCGGGTGGAGACAGGGATCGGCGGGATCAACCAGATCACCAGGGACGACGACGGCGGGCTACACCTGCACTGGACAAGCCCAACCGGAGAGCAGGTGGAGGCGGTCGACACGGTCGTGATGGCTGCCGGTTGGCCGGCGAACATTGAGTCTCTTGGCCTGGCCGCGGCCGGTGTCCAGGCCCAACGCAACGCGATACCGGTTGACGACTATCTGCGCTCGAACGTTCCCCACGTCTATGTGGCGGGGGACGCGAACGGCTCCAGCATGCTGGTGCAGGCCGCCGTGTTTGAGGGCGAAACCGCTGCCGAGAACGCGGTCCTCGGAGCGCATCGGACCACTCCACACCATCTGCTGCCCGCCGGTGGTTTCACTGACCCGGATTACGCCGGCGTCGGCCTCACCGAGGAAGCGGCACGGGCGCGTGACCGGGAGGCGACCGCCGTCGTCGTACCCTATGGCGAGGTGGAGCGCCCCATCATCGATGACCGGGAGCAGGGGTTCCTGAAACTGGTGCTGGACCGGCACCGGGAGCTGATCCTTGGAGCGCACGCAGTGGGAGAGAACGCGGTGGAGGTGATCCAGGCGGTCGCTGCGGCGATGGCTGCGGGCACCGACGTCGCAACCCTCGCGCGGGTAAAGTTCGCCTACCCCACCTACACGGCAATTATCGGCGAGGCGGCGCGATCAGCCAGACAGTCGAGTCAGCACAAATGACAGGTTTCGCCCCGGATACCGGTTGTTTGTGTTGACTCGATCCCTGGGGACGCCTACCGGGCTGGTTCCTTTTTGCGGGTCGGAGCTGAACGCGCATCCGGTCAGCGTGAACACCGGTACTGCTAGGGTTGAATCATCCCAAAACTGCACAGGGGGCTTACCATTATTTACTGCCGGGCAGGAATCCGCCGCCAGATTAATTGCCCCACTGCAGAGACTTAAGGAGCACAATGGCAACTATGGACAGAAAGTTCTCTGTAACCGAAGAATCGTCAAGCAAGCATCCACATGACTGGGGCCGGGCCATGGCAGTGGCCATCAGCAGGCTGGTTGAGATGGCGCACGAGGCGGGTGACGTGGTCGAACACGAGAACCTTTATGGGGAAGACCTCCACCTGTTTGTGCGCGAGACCGAAGAGGGAGCCGACATCACCATGTCCTGGACACCCCGTGACACGAAAGACCCATCACCCAAGAGGTCTGATTGGGAAATCTAGGAGGCACCGAATGACAGGACAGAACCCCGATCCACAGGGCGAGAAGATCACCGGGCTGGAGCCGGGCGGCGGAGTCCCCCCAGGCGAAACCCCACCGGGTGAGTCCTCGACCGTGGGACCGCAGGGCCACGACGAGGGCACTTCGAAGGCAAACCACCCGCTGCCGTGGCTCATTGGCATCGGAGTGGTTTTCGTAGCCTGCATCGTTCTGTTTATTGTCGGCCGTCTGGTCGACGTCTTCTAGCGATCACTGTTAACGCCGAACGCGCCCGCAGCTGCGGGCGCGTTCGGCGTTAAAGGGTCCCTGCTCTGGGGTCCGCGGGCGGACTAGTTGTTGTAGTAGTCCCGCAGGGTGGCCGTCTGCTCGTCGGTCAGCTCCGAGTCGGCAGTCAGGTCAGGCGCATCGGTGATTTTGTCTTTGGTGTAGGCGACGTGCAGGTCGCCGCCGTCGAGCCGGGCGCCGTCGAACGGGATGAAATGCTCGCGGGTGTTGAACAGGCCCAGGCCTACGGTGACAAAGGCCGGCTCGCCGGTCCGGGCATCGAGGTGTACCTGGGACACCTCGCCCAGCTTCTCGCCGTCGGCATCCCAGGCGGTGGCTTCCTGCAGGTCGTGAATGTCTGGCTGTGCCATGGTGCATCTCCATCCTTGGTGAAACTAAGTGTGCTGATCCCATTTCAACCCACCCCGGCCCATAGAGCAACCGGTGATGCGGCAAAGGCGCCCCGCTACGTGAACTCCTCACGCGGCGAAACGCCTCTGCCAAACTTCTGGAGCCGGTTTAGCCCTCGGCCTGCTGCGCCGCCTCGTCCAGCATGGGGAGGAAAGTATCCAGCGCCCAGGGGAGGCTCAACGGGGTGGCAGCCGAGATCGACAGCGTGAGGGTGTTGTCCGGGTCGGCAACCAGAGCGCCCGACTCGACGGCGGGGATCTGGCTCAGCAGCGGATCTTCGGCAATCGCCTCGACTGTGGCTTCGTCGGGAACCCAGGTGACGAAGATGTCCGATTCGAGCTCGTTTGCGCGTTCGGCGGACCAGGGGATAAAGAATTCCTCTGAACCCTCGGTGCTCTCTGTGACGACGTCGGCCTGAACCATGCCGATCGACTCAAGGAACCGCGGTCGGTTGTCGTTTGCGGTGTAGATGCTGACGCCTTCAGCACTGGCTGGGTCGAGGTTTCCGTAGATGAAAGTTTTGTCCACAATTGCCGGATAGTCGGCAGCAGCGGTGGCCACTGTCTCTTCGGTTTCGGTGATGAGCTCTTCGGCTTCGTCAGCCAGACCGAGTGCGTCACCGATGATGCGAGTCGATTCCTGCCACGGGGTGCCATAGGCGACCTCGGGGTAGGCAACCACTGGAGCGATCTCGCTCAGGGTGTCGTAATCTTCCTGGGTCAGCCCCGAGTAGGCGGCCAGAATGACATCGGGGTTTGTGGCTGCGACCTCATCGAACGCGTAGCCATCAGCTTCCGAGTACTGCACCGGTGCGTTCTCCGTGCCGATCGCCGCACCGAGCTCTTCCAGCTTGGCGTCCTTCCACGGGGTGGAGGCGTTGTCGTTTCCGCCATACTCGTCGCTCTGCATGCCGACGGGGACGACGCCGAGGGCCAGCACGACGTCCGCGTTGACCCAGTCAACCGTGGCCACCCGTTCGGGCAGCTCTTCGATGACCGTCTCGCCGAACGCGTGCTCGATGGTGACGGGGAACTGGTCGGCAGCACCGGCCGCGACGGGAGCATCGGAGCCCGAGCCGCCATCGGCGGGACCTGTACTGCAAGCGGATAGGGCAAGGATGGTGGCGGCGGCCGTAGCGGCGGCTGCGAAACCGCGCATGCGGGTGGGGGCCATGGGGGCTCCTCGACTTTCGGGAAACTGTGATTCGCGGCCGTTCGGACGCAACGAAGTAAGGGTAGCCTATCCTTGGACCTATTACGAAATGTTTATGTTGCGTAATAGGTCGAGGGCTCCGCCCGCCCCGGTCTCAGCCAGGAATAACAGGATCGCTGGTGCCGGCCTCAGTAGCGCGGTAGATGAACCAGGCGACTGCCCCGAAGAGCGGGACGACGACGGCGAGTGCAATCCAGAGGGCCTTCGCCGTCGAGCTCAAACCAGCACTACGCGCCACCGAGATGATTGCCGCAATAGCGAGAATCATCACGCCAACCCACACCAAACCAACCCACACCATCAACGTTGATACACCGGTCATCGTCTAATCTCCCTTTGGAACTCACCGACGCCGAGCGTCAGTGGAGCCGTCGTCCTTCTTGGTGTCCCCCACCCTATCGAAGCCTCCCCTACGCAGGCACGGCAATTCCGGCCAGGTATTCGACCAGGGCGTCCGGCGCAGAGCGGGGCGCCTGAGCCTCGACAACCGCGTTGTAGTTCGTGTTGGTGTTCACGTCGTAGGTCAGGATGCGGCCGTCAGCGGTCTCAATGAACTCGATTCCGCACACCTCGATGTTGTTCCTCCGGGTGAACTCGAGGTACTTCCCGATGATCGGGTGGTCGAAGCCCTCGCGGAGGCTGAACAGTTGCTGGCCTTCCTCAGGTGCGATGGTCGCGCCGGGCGGCATAATGGGCTTGCCGGTGACGGGGTCAATGGCGCAGGCGTCGGCCGGGCAGAGCTGGAAGCCACCTCGCGCGGTGTCTGCCTGGATGGCGTAGATGAATTCGCCGCCCACAATCTCAACCCGGGTAATGATGGGTTCGGCTGCCTGGATAAACTCCTGGATCAGTGTGATGCCGTCCTGTGGTTCTTCGAATTCGGGCGACTCCACGTATTCGGCCAGTTCCTCGTGGCTTTCGAACTTGCGGACACCCAGGCCTTTGCCACCCTGGTTGTGCTTGGTGATGAAGGGGGCGGGGAAGCCCGCCGCCGCGTCGAGGATCCGGTGCTTGCCGATGGCCGCCACCGTGCGTGGCGTGTCGATGCCAGCAGCCTTCAGGGCGGTCAACTGGTCGACCTTGCTCATCTCTAGCTCGAGGATTCGCCGACCGTTGACCGTGCGGCGCCCGTGGGCCTCCAGCCAGGAGAGCACCGCGCGGGCGTAGTCCTTGGACAGGTGGTGGTCACGGGTGTGCGAGGAGGCACTGATCCGCGACCAGAAGATACCCTCTGGTGGCTCCTGGTCGAGGTCGAGGACGCCGTCGGTGAGGAGCCACTCCTCCACCTCGACGCCTTTGGCCTCGAAGGCCTTGGCGAACGGCGGAAACCACTCAGGGTTCTCATGCAGGGCGAAGATCTTGGTCACGATGTACCTCCAGCTTGGGTTCGTTGGGGACAACGGCTCACCAGGTGGGCGTATTCCTGAGCCGGCGGGGCTGGGACGCCGAGCCTGGCCGCTGACCAGCTTCGCTGCGGCCCGCACCCGGGACGATTCGCTGCCGGCCGCGCGTCAGCGGGCAGCCAAAACCTCGTGAGTCCGGGCAGTTCCTTGCTCTACTCGTTCTTCGCTGGAAATCAGCGCCCGCGGCGGCGATACCAGGAAACATCTGGTGAGACACCGCCGCCGCCGGTTGCTGTTGTCGGACCTAATCAGCGCTTAGATCAGAACTCAGTACTTGATGACGACGCGGCCGTCGATCTTGGCGTGCTTCATTTCGTCGAGGATAACGTTCACATCGGCGAGCTCCCGGGTGGAGACCGTGGGGTGGATCTTGCCCTCGGCGTAGAACTCCAGCGCCTCCTGCAGGTCCTGTCGTGTGCCCACGATGGAGCCGCGAACGGTCAGGCCCTTGAGCACAATCTCGAAGATCGGCGCCGGAAAGTCACCCGGCGGCAGTCCGTTGAACACAATCGTTCCGCCGCGGCGGGCCATCCCGATCGCCTGTCCGAAGGCTGACGGGTGCACCGCCGTGACCAGGACTCCATGGCAGCCTCCGGTTTCGCGCTGAATGACTTCGACGGGGTCTTCGTGCAGGGCATTGACGGTCAATTCCGCACCGTGCTTCTTGGCCAGAGCGAGCTTGTCATCGGCGATGTCCACCGCGGCAACGCGCAGGCCCATGGCCACCGCGTACTGGACGGCGATGTGGCCGAGGCCGCCGATGCCCGAAATGGTGACCCACTGGCCGGGGCGCGCCTCGGTCATTTTGAGGCCCTTGTAAACGGTCACTCCGGCGCAGAGCATTGGTGCGACTTCCACCGGATCCGAGCCGGCCGGAATGCGGGCGGCGAAGCGCGTGTCCACCAGCATGTACTCGCCAAAGGAGCCGTCGACGCTGTAGCCGGCGTTCTGCTGCGCCTCGCACAGGGTTTCCCAGCCGGTGCGGCAGTACTGGCAATCGCCGCAGGCGGACCAGAGCCAGGCATTGCCGACCAGGTCTCCCACAGCCAGGTCGGTGACACCCTCACCCAGGGCTACGACTTCGCCGACGCCTTCGTGGCCGGGAATGAACGGCGGGTTAGGCTTCACGGGCCAGTCACCTTCCGCGGCGTGGAGGTCAGTGTGGCATACGCCGGTGGTGAGTACTTTGACCAGTGCCTGGCCGCGCTCCGGGACGGGAATGGGGAGGGTCTGGATCTGAAGATCCTTGCCGAATTCAGTTACTACAGCTGCTTGCATCGTCGTCATTGTCGATTTTCCTTCGTCGCGGTGAGGGGAACGGATTTGTCAGGGTGCGGATGACCCGTCAGCGTGCCAGTCAGTATCTTGTCGGGAACTGCCGGTCTGGACGTCGTGGTCTGACAGGTGAAACACGAGCATCGTTCACTTGTGGTGAGCTGAGGCGATGGCCGTCGTCCTCACCCTAGAGATGGGAGGGTTGCGACAGAGTTGCAGACCTGTGAGTGAACCCGCGGACGCTGGTGTAGTCAGGGGTTGTTGCTGCACGTCGTATTTTCCGGGCAGACCTCTCTGCCGCGTCAGCTCCCCCTGCCGGGTAAATCACCCCATCGCAGGATAAAGCCTCGATCACAACGAAACCCACGATGCAGTGAGTGCTTCTGTAGATGGAAACAAGAAGGCGCACCCCGGTCTCAAGATATTGAACCCTCACACCATTGGTAGTCCACCAACTGGGACTATTGGCCCTAGCGCACGATGGGTCGGTCCCGGTTTCATGGGTACTACGTGAAGATGCAGCATTAAGGTAGGACACCTGAATCGATGAAGACTCATACAATGTTGCCGGTGAGTGGTATCCCGGGCGCGGCCGAGGCGCCCGCCGGTGCATGGCATGAGACCCCGCGCGAACGCTCCATGGCCGCACACCCTTCCGCCGCTCACCTCAAACTCAAAATACTCGTGATCACGGACGCCCACCTTGATAGCGTACGTATCCGCGTGCACGGCTGCGTTTCGCCGGTCAACATGCATGGTCTCGACCTGCTGGTCAGACGGGCCAGCGCCCTCTCACCGACCGCGAACGTCGTTCTTGATCTGAGCGAAGCACAGGCGTGGGAGTCCCTGCGAACAGAGCTTCAAGGCCCCTCGATCCTCGCCCGGTTGGAGCCGACTCTGGCTGCTCCAGCCAGACTCCGGCTGCGCGTCATCCTCCCACCGGGTTAGCACCCGCCCGGCAGGCGTATTCCGTTTTCGGAAGGGTCCAGCCCGAGGTGCGGGTCGAGGGAACCCAGCAGGACAGACAGCGGCACGCCCAGGTTCCAAAACGCGGGTCGCTCGCTTCGTGAATCTGCCCGTCAATCGAAGTAGGACGGGACGTCGATGGGCCCGCCCTGCTCCTCGAACTCCAGGCGCACCTGCCGCTGGAGCACTGGGTCCATCAGGTAATCCAGGGCTGTCAGCGCAAGACCAGCAGCGCCGTCGTACGCTCCCTGCACTGCCGCCTCGGACGCAGCAGCGGCAGCGAAGTCGGTGGTGTGCAGGGCGGTGCTCTGGTCGGCGATTTTGATGAGCGGGTGGATGCCCGGGATGCGGTAGCTGACGTTGCCGAAGTCGGTGGACGCCGCGAGGGTGTCGGAGACGACGCCAGCGGGGAGCGGGTTGCGTCCGCGCCGCTGCTGGGATTCCACCCAGCGCCCGGTGAGCGCATCGTTGCTCCGGATCGGGAGCGACGGCGGGTGCTGGTCCCAATCAAGTTCCACTGTGGTGCCGGTCATGAGCGCCGCGCCGCGGGCGATGTCCTCCAGACGTTTGCTGAGGTCCTTGAGCGTGTCCGGGTACCTGGAGCGGGCGTAGAGCTTCATGACCGCCCGATCCGGGATGATGTTGGGGCTGCGTCCACCCTCGGTGATGTTGCTGTGGACCCGGTCAGACGGCGGCAGCTGCTGACGGAGCAAGCCAATCCCCTGGTAGGTGAGGCTGGCGGCGTCGAGCGCGTTGCGTCCCATGAACGGCTGCGCGGAGGCGTGGGCGGCGATGCCGGTGAACGTGATGGTGAGCAGCCGGCGCCCCAGCCAGACCTGGTCTGCGAGGTCGTAACCGTAGGGGTGCACCATGATGGCGGCGTCAACGCCGTCGAACGCCCCATTGCGGGCCAGGAGCTCCTTGCCGGAGTGCCCTTCCTCGGCGGGGGTGCCGAGGAAGACGACCGTGCCGTTGAGCCGGTCCTTGATTCCGGCGAGCGCAAGGAAGGCGCCCACTCCGGTCGCGGCGATGACGTTGTGGCCGCAGGCGTGGCCGATTCCCGGGAGTGCGTCATACTCACTGAGCACCGCAATGGTTGGCCCATCACCGGCGCGGCGGATTTCGGCCCTGACGGCGGTGTCCACGCCGTGGGCCCCCAGTTCGGCGTCGACCCCGTGTTCGGTGAGAATGTCGGCGATCAACCGGGCACTGGCATGTTCCTCGAAGGCGGTTTCCGGGTGAGCGTGGAGGGTGTGCACTATCCGCCGCAGGTCGTCGTGGAGGGCTTCGACATTACTGTCGACGGCGGCGCGGAGGTCCTCCGCTGCGCCGTCGAACTGTGACTCAGGCGGCACTGCGGTCAGCAGCCGGCGCTGGGTCTCGGAGTCGAGTTGATTGAGGTACGCCGGGTCAGGCGAAGCTGGTTCGGTCATCCTGGTAGCTTAGGCAACTCTTTGCCGGCGTGGCAGCCCGGCAACGCGATTCCGGGTCATGAGGCGCGGCCTGGCGGGGCAGTACGGGTCAGGACGCAACAAATTCACCGGGCCGAAACACCCCCGCAACACCTTGGGCGAACAATAAAACCATCGGTCGGACCTGCCTGCCCCGGCCACAGAACCAAGGAGTCATTATGTCCCTGCTTACCGCCACCGCCATCACCCGAATCCATGACCTCGGTATGCTGCGCCGAGGGGACGAAATCGAGGCGCATCGCAACCGTGAGGTCCACTACAGCGGCTATGTGGAAGACACCGCGCCGGGCCTGGGCATCGTCTGGATCCGCGACGTGTCCGACGGCCGCCGCGCCATCCTGCATGCGGACGAATACGCCATCTGGCAGATCAGCGCAGACTAGCGAGTCTTTCCTGATCATTACGTCTCCAGATCCGGTCCGACGTCAGCAATCCTGCCGGCGGGAGTCAGGGGTGCGTTAGCCATCGACTAACGGCGTCGCTAGGGTTGATGGCTGACCTAGCCCTGCCGGCCGCCCACCAGGCCGCTGAGCACGGCCCGCACCAGGGACGGAGCCACCAGTGACTGTCGAGAACCAACCACCCCATAGCGGGTTCGACGCTCCGGAGACTGATACTCCGGAAGGCAAGAAGACAATCCGCCGGGCCATTGGCGCATCGGCAGTAGGCAACGCCACCGAGTGGTACGACTACGGGGTGTACGCGGTGGTCCTGACCTACATCACCGCGAACTTTTTCCCCGGCGGCGCCGAATGGGCGCTCGCCACCTTCGCCATTTCCTTCCTGGCCCGTCCGTTCGGCGGCTTAATCTGGGGGCCTCTGGGCGACCGGCTGGGACGCAAGGCCGTCCTGTCCCTCACCATCATCCTGATGGCGGGCGCGACCTTCTCCATTGGCCTGCTGCCCACGTTCGATCAGATCGGTTACTGGGCGCCGGCCCTCCTGGTGGCGCTGCGGATCCTGCAGGGCTTCTCGACCGGCGGTGAATACGGCGGAGCTGCGACCTTCATGGCAGAGTATTCGCCAGACAAGAAACGTGGCTTCCTGGGCAGTTTCCTCGAGTTCGGCACCATCTTCGGGTTTGCACTCGGCACCGCAATCACCCTGTTCCTGCAGATCCTCCTCGGCGCTGAAGCGATGACCGACTGGGGCTGGCGGATCCCCTTCCTCATCGCGGGGCCGATGGGCCTGGTCGGGTGGTACCTGCGGTCCAAACTTGAAGACACACCGGTTTTCCGTGAACTTGAAAACAACTCGGGCACCGAAGACAGCGGACCCACCACGTTGAAGCACCTGGCCAGCAAGTACTGGCGTCCAGTGCTCACGATGGCTGGCCTGGTGATCGCGCTCAACGTCGCCAACTACACCTTGCTCAGCTACATGCCCACCTACCTGCAGACGCAGATTGGCCTGTCCGACGACGGCTCCCTCACCCTGATCCTGATCGGCCAGGTGGTGATGATGATCCTGATCCCATTTGCCGGCGCACTCTCGGACCGGGTGGGTCGAAAACCGCTGTGGTGGGCCTCCCTGGTGGGACTCTTCGTCGCAGCCCTGCCGATGTACATGCTGATCGGCACCGGGTTCACCGGGGCATTGATCGGATTCGCCGTCCTGGGCATCCTCTACGTCCTGCAACTCGCAACCATCTCGGCGACCTTCCCGGCAATGTTCCCCGCCCATGTGCGGTTCGCCGGGTTTGCGGTGACGTACAACCTCGCGACGGCGCTGTTCGGCGGGACTGCGCCGCTGGCCAACGAAGCGCTGATCGGGGCGACCGGCAACCTACTGGTTCCGGCCTTCTACCTGATGGGCGCGTGCCTGATCGGCATGATTGCCATGCCGTTTGTCAGGGAGACAGCCGGCGAATCCATCAGGGGCACCGATATGCCGGGTGACCCCACGGCTGCCGAACTGGCCACCACCCGCAGCTGACCCGACCGGGTAACCACTGAGGGCGCCCGGGCCAAGTATCAACTAGCCCCGTCCGACGTACGGAGGGCGGCACCGCGATCATCGCGATGCCGCCCTCCGTGCGTAGGGTCCGGGTGGTGTTGCCGGTCTAGCGAGTGGGTTCGCGGTCGACCGCTTCCCCGTGGGCCAAGTGGGCCCGGCGAATGAGGTCCATGAATTCGGTCTCATTCCGGATGAGGCGTTTGTACTTCTCGGGGAGCTGGCGGAGCATTTCTTCCTCTTCGACCATGCGGTTGAATATCTTCTCACGCTCGTTGATGTCGGTCTCGTACTCCAGGTCCATGTACTCGGTAGCATGGCGCTTGGCCCCGGAGACAGCATTCTTCGCCTTGCCCTTGGGGCTGAAGACCGAAGCCAGCACGGTGACGATGAGCACTCCGAGAATGACTGACAGGGACAACCCGGTTGAGATCTCGACCACCGGGACGGGCTCGCCCTCGTTGATGAAGCCCAGGTTATTCTCGTGCAGCGCATGGAGGATCAGCTTCACACCAATGAAGCCGAGGATGATCGCGAGGCCGTAGGACAGGTAGATGAGACGGTCCAGCAGGCCATCGATCAGGAAGTACAGCTGACGCAGTCCCATCAGCGAGAACGCCGTGGCGGTGAAGACAATGAACACGTTCTGGGTCAGGCCGAAAATCGCGGGGATGGAGTCCAGCGCGAACAGGATGTCAGTGCCACCAATGGCTATCATCACCAGCAGCATCGGCGTGAGAACGCGTTTGCCATTCTCGATAGTGAACAGTTTGTCGCCGTCGTAGTGATCGGTGGCCGGCAGGAAACGCTTGGCCAGACGCACCACGATCATGTCGCCGTGATCTTCGCCGGACGTCGGCTTGAGCAGGTTGCCGGCGGTGAGGATCAACACCAGTCCGAAGATGTAGAAGATCCAGGCGAACTGGTTGATCAGTGCGGCGCCCAGGAAGATGAACCCAGTGCGGGCGATCAACGCGAAAATGATGCCAAAGAGCAATACCTTCTGCTGGTCGGCGCGTGGCACCTTGAAGCTGGCCATGATGATGAGGAACACAAACAGGTTATCGACCGACAGTGCTTTTTCAGTGACATAGCCGGCGAAATACTCGGTCCCCATGGTGGCGCCCCCGAAGACCAGTACGGCGAGCCCGAAGAGGATTGCGAGCCCCACATAGATCGAGGACCACACCGCAGCCTCCTTCAAGGTCGGGGTGTGCGCCTTACGGACGTGGAAGAAGAAGTCGAAGAGCAGTAGCCCCACAATTCCGGCGATCGTTAATGCCCAAACAATTGGGGATACTTCCATGCGGTTTGTTCTCCTCAGACGGGTGGCGTAGCACTCACGGTAGTTTGCGTAGGGAGTGGACGGCAAGACGGTCCCAGGCCATACATTGAACTCATGAGTCCCTCCACGATGCGTAGCGCGGTGCTTCACAAGACCGGCGCGGCCCGCCCCTACGCCGACAGTGCTCCACTCCGGCTTGAAGAACTCGCCGTTCCCTCGCCCCGGCCGGGCGAGCTCCGCGTAAGGATCGAGCGGGCAAGCCTCTGCCATTCGGACCTCTCGGTGATCGACGGTTCACGGGTGCGTCCACTGCCGATGGCGCTGGGGCATGAGGCGACCGGCGTCGTCGACCTGGTCGGCCCGGATGTCACCGACATCACAGCGGGTGACCGGGTGGTTCTGGTGTTTGTACCCAGCTGCGGGTCCTGCCGCGCGTGCGACGCCGGCCGCCCCGCCCTCTGCCACCGTGCGGCTGAGGTCAACGGCAGTGGGGATCTACTGCACGGCCCGGCCCTGTTGCGCACCGCCGATGGCGACAGGATCAACCACCACCTGGGCGTCTCTGCGTTTTCCGGGTATGCGGTGGTGGCCCGCGAGTCGGTAGTGGTGATTGACGACGACGTCCCCTTCGACGTCGCTGCCATGTTCGGTTGCGCGGCGCTCACCGGGATCGGGGCGGTATTGAACACGGCGCAGGTCAGTGAGGGGCAGTCGGTCATTGTGTTCGGGCTCGGCGCTGTGGGGTTGATGGCGGTGATGGCAGCCGCTCAGGTCACGGGTACCACGGTGATTGCCATCGACCCGCTGCCAGCGAAACGTGACCTTGCACTGCAATGCGGTGCGACGTCGGTTGGCGCCCCCGACGCAGCGGAATCCTTGGTGCAGGCACTGGGCAGTGACGGGGTAGATGTGGCGATTGAAGCGGTCGGCAGTGCACGCGTGATGGAGGCGTGCCTGGGGTTGCTGACCCGCGGCGGTGCGCTGGTTTCGGTGGGGCTGCCGCACCCTGATCAGACCCTCACCACGCAGGCGCTGCAGTTTGCCGGTGCGGGTAAACGCCTGCTCGGCTCCTACATGGGGGACTCGGTGCCCGCCCGTGACATCCCCGCATATCTCGCGCT
This sequence comes from Arthrobacter sp. TMT4-20, assembly GCF_054510775.1. Classification (NCBI taxonomy): domain Bacteria; kingdom Bacillati; phylum Actinomycetota; class Actinomycetes; order Micrococcales; family Micrococcaceae; genus Arthrobacter; species Arthrobacter sp. TMT4-20. Next base: position 66,944 of record NZ_JBTNDW010000012.1, read on the forward strand.
CTGGCGTGAGGGGAAGCTGCCCGTTGAGCTGCTCCACACCGACACACGGGACCTCGGCGACCTCAACGAAAGCCTCGACGCCCTGGCCGAGGGCCGCGTCGTGCGGCGGATCTTCACGCTCCGCTAGCGGCGGTTTGGGCAGTTTTTCGCCGGACCGGTGCGGCTAACGCCGGTGCTTCAAAACCCGATCAACGCTGAACATCGTGGTGGTGCCGCTGACTTCGTTGCCGACAGCGAGCAGCGGCTTCCCGGTGGATGAATCCTTCGCCGAGATGAAGACCAGGCCCTCGGGGCCCAGATCCCCGGCCGCGCCCAGCGTGGACGGATCATCTTCGACTGACGCTGAGAAGTCGCGGTTGTTCACGTAGGTGACGAACGTCGAGTGCTCGGGCGAGGTGATGTCGTAGACCATGACGCCGCCCACCCGTTCGAGCCCCACGAAGGCATAAGTCCGCCCATCCACCTCGCCTAGGGTGACGCCCTCGGGCTCGGGGCCCTTGTCATCACTGCGACCCTCGAAATTGCTTTCACTGTGGTTCGAGTTGAAGAATTCGGGGACGGCTTCGGCGGTGATCCGTTCGAAATCGGCCGCCGTGTCGAAGACCTTGCTCCCCTTGTCGGTCCAGATGGACATCGACCGGGTGCCGTAAGTGAATAGTTCTTCGTAGCAGGCTCCGTCAGCCGAGAGTCCGTCGGCAAGCGTGATTTTCAGGCGTCCAAGATTCTCGTCCTGATGCAGCTGCTCGACGGTCATTTTGCTGCCGTCAGCGTTGCGCTTCATCGTGTCGAAATCCTCACAGATCGGCGGAAGCCCGTCGCCCAGATCCTTGACTCTCGCCTCCTCGGAGTAGCCTTCCCAGTCGCGGGCGTCACCCTCATTGGCGGAGACGAGGTACGTTTTGCCCTTCGCTGTGTAGGAGGCGATGGCGTCCGGTTGGTGGAAGCCCTTCACCGGCCAGTTCGCAATATTGATGGCGTCGTCCCGGTCCGAGACATCCATCGGCGTCGTGAGGCGGTCGACTGTCCCAAGCGGAATTATCCTGGTGACCTTTGCCGACTTCAGGTTAACCTCGGCAACCGCGTTGGCCTCCTGCAGCGAGACGTACGCGGTCCTGCCGTCCTTCGCTACGGTCACGTACTCGGGTTCGAGATTCTCGGAGACCGGGTACTTCGGTTGCACTCCGGTGGCGTCTTCACGCCCGCCGTTGATCCTGACGCCGTCGGGCAGGTTCTTCTCGAAGGACCGGAAGCCGGCGGTCTTGACATCCTGCTGTCGGGGAACCTCGATCCGGTTGTGTTTCAGCTTTACTATCGAAACCGACCCCTCGGGATCCACCGAGTAGTCCTCGGCCGGCTCGGCCTCATTGGCGACGACGGCCTGATCGCCCCGGGGAGTAAAGGTCACCATGTCGGGGAGGGCGCCAACGCGGACGGCGCCGAGGGTTTCGCCGTCGCCGTTCGCATCGAAGAAGACCAGCCAACCCTGATCGGTTTTGGTGGGTGCTTCCACGGCCAGCGCTCCGAGGCCATCCGCTCTGACGGCCACCGAATTCACGACTGCGCCGGCAGGGATCCGCGACCCGTCGCCCGACCTGACGCCTTCAGTCACGAGGTTGAACAACTTGGTTGGCTGGTTCGGGTCCTTGACGTCGAGCACCTCGACCAGCGCCTCGGCGGCGTTCACCACGAGGAGACGCTGGGCGCCCGGGTAGTGGGTGACGATTTCGGCTGCGCTGGCGTCGAAAATCCCGGTCTCGTAGGTGCCGATCGGGTTCAGCGAGAGTGCAGCGCGATCGGCTGAGTACCTGACCGGGTCCGCTACCACGTTGGCGGTAGCCGGAGCGGCGATGCCGAGGGTGCAGGCGATGGCTGTTGCGGCGATCAAAGTCCGCGGGCTGTGCTTTTTCACTTTGGACGTCTCTCGATAGATGCGGCGGGGCAGAGTCGGGACCGCTGGGCCACCTCAGGGGTCCGGTGCGATGGCCCGATGGCTGAACGCAAATTACTCTAGGTGCCCCGACTCCCCCGGTTCGGAAACCGCAGGTTAACGGCTGAGGAACGTTTGGTTGGAGTGGATTTGTTGCGGCAGGAGGCACCTCTTTGAGTGACCATGGCGCAGATACGGCCCTCAGGGTCGGGGCGGCGCGAAAAAGCGCACTCGCCAGCGCGGACGGGGGCACCCACCAGTAGGATGTGCACCATGACTGAACTGCCTGTTGCCCTGATCACCGGCGCCTCGCGCGGCATCGGCCTTGCCATCGCCCGCGAGCTCGCCCCCACCCACCACCTGCTCCTGGGTGGCCGTGACGCCGAGGCGTTGAAGGACCTCGCCAGCGAGTTCCCCTCCGCCGGGCCCTTCGCGGCCGAACTGACCGAGCTCACGCCCGACGTCGTGCACGGCATCTCCCGCCTCGACGTGCTGGTGCACTCGGCGGGAGTGCTACAGATGGGCCAGGTGGCAGACCTTACCCCCGAACAATGGCGGAAAAGTTTCGAGGTCAACGTGTTCGCCGTAGCGAACCTGACCCGGCTGCTGCTGCCAGCGCTGCGAGCCGCCAAGGGCCAGGTCATTGCCATCAACTCGGGCTCAGGGTACGCCTCCGGCGACGGGTCTGCGCTTTACAGCGGCACGAAGTTCGCACTGCGGGCCTTCACCGATGCCCTGCGGCAGGAGGAACGCGCAAACGGCGTCCGGGTCAGCTCCATCCACCCAGGCCGGGTGGCCACCGACATGCAGCAGGAGTTGCACGACTTTGAGGGCAAGCCCTACCGGCCCGAGGAATGGATCCAGCCTGACCAGGTCGCCAAAGCGGTCCGCCTGGCAGTGGACGCTTCACGTGATTCGGTCATCGAGTCGCTGAACATCCGGCCATCCGGAATGGTCTGACCCGACACCTTCCAACGGTGCCTTCCTCGGGTTTGAGGCGGGGTCAGCCTCGCCGGATCACCCGCGGCTTCCCGAACTGCGTCTGGACACCCGGCGAGTACAGCACCGATTCGGGTGGCCCCATCACTTCGATTCCGGCGGCGCTGACCAACCCATCGTCGAGGTACTCGACTGTTGCGGGATGCAGCGGCCAGGGCGCGTGGGTGTTCGGGATGAACAGCGTGCGCCCGGCAAGTTCGGAGTGCAGGCCGAAGCGCGCGGTGAGGTTGATGGTCAACGGGTCGGTCGCGATCACCGAGCGGTTGGGCCGGACAGCGAACGACGACGTCGCCCCGCCCCTGAACCGCTGCACCGTATACCCTGCGAGACCCGGGTCGGGCACCGGCGCGCACCGGGACCACACGTAGGGGATTCCTGCCGCCCGCGCCACGAGGACCACGGCCAACCGTGACGCATCAAGGGTCAGGAACACCACCCCGCGGGTTCCCTCCGAGTCCCGCGAATACAGCCGGACGTTGATCTCGCTGAAGGACCCGAAATATGGGATGGGCATCCCCGAACCGATCCCGGCCCCGACCATCCGGAACCCGATCAACCCCACCCAGGCGTCGCCGTCGTACACATCCGGTTCAGTACCGGGCGGCATGAATTGTGCGGCCGTCGCCACCGGGATCCGCCAGTGCAGGAAGACCGCATCCATCCATGCCTGGTCCATGATCGGCAGGCTGAGGAGGGGCGGCGCTGCCGGCCAGACGACTGAGTCAGACATCGGCGGTCACCTGTGTTCTCGTTGGTTTCATTCGATTATCGATTTGCAGAACTGAAAAGCCAAAGCCCACGAACATGGCACCAATGAACACGCAGTTGATCAGGACCTCGAGCGGATCGATAAGCCTCAGATCCACAAACGGGTAGGGGTACCAGGTAACCGCTGCGCCACGAATCAGCGTGTACACCAGCCATGTTGCCGGGAAGATCAGGGACAGCCACACCGTGTGGATGGTGAAACGCGGCCGGGGGCCAAACAGCAGCCACCCGAGCACCGTGAGAATCGGCACCACATAGTGCAGGAGCGTGTCCGACAGCCTGCCCAGACCCACCAGAGCCTGCACCTCGGGGAGGCTCCGCAGCAGTGTGAAGGCGATGAGCCCGGTCACCGAGATATTGACGACGGCGTTCAACCGCAGCACCCGCCACAGGGTGGACTGCCTGCCCTCCGGGTTGCGGGCGAGGTCCAGGTTGATCATCAGAACCAGGATGTTGCTGAGGATGGTGAAGTAGCTGAAGAAGTTCCACCACGACATCGCGGGACCCAGCAGGGAGTATTTTTCCCCATTGATCAGTGCGATGACCTGGGCTCCGAGGCCCACAATCCCAATCAGGGCGACCACTCCGTGCCAGCCTCTTGCAGCAATCCTCATAGTTTCCTCCTGCAGTGAATAACAATGCCCTCCTGATCGTATGCCTAGTAGGCTGTGCCCGTGAATGACGAGACCCTTTGGGCTACAGAAAACCGTGAACACCCGGGGCACTCCGCCCGCTACATCAAACGGTTCGAGGCGATGCGTGAAGAGGGCCGTGACCTGCACGGTGAGGCGCGGCTGCTGGACGCGATGGCCGGACGAAGGAGCCAGATCCTCGACGCCGGCTGCGGCACCGGCCGGGTCGGCGGGGAACTGGCACGGCTGGGTCACCATGTCATGGGTGTCGACGCGGACGCCGAGCTCATCGCCGCAGCACAGCACGACCATCCAACATCGCGGTGGCAGACCGGGGACCTGAGCACCCTGGAGCTGGCGCGAACCTTCGAACTGATCGTGTGTACCGGAAACGTGTTGCCGTTCCTGGCACCCGGAACAGCGCCCGAGGTGCTCCGGCGGCTGCACGCGCATCTGATGCCGGACGGCCGACTGGTGGTGGGCTTCGGCAGCGACCGCGGGTACGCCGTCGACACCTTCTTCGCCGACGCCGACGCAGCCGGCCTCGAACGACAATCCCTGTTCTCCACCTGGGATCTCAGGCCGTGGGAGCCGACGTCGTCGTTCCTGGTCGCCGTCCTAGCCCGCAAACACGCCGTCTAAACGACAAACGGCACCCGGCGAGAGCCACGAAAGCTGCTCCCCGGGTGCCGTCAGGCGGTAATCGATCAACCCAGTACCTGATCAGGCGCGGCTGATCCCAGCGCGTGCCATCGCGTCGGTGTAGGCGGCCTGCATTTCCTGCCGCCACACTTCCTGCTTCGCCGGGGATCCCGCAAACGCGCGGTCGCCGGTGGAGCGCACCTTGTACACCTTGAAACCGCGGCGCTGAATGGCCCGGTTCTCCAGCTGGGTGAGGCGGCGTGCCACCTTGTGCGCATCGGTGCCGTGAGCCACGAGGGCCGAGGCGCGAGAGACGCGCTGCAGGAAGGCCAACAATGGCTTGACGCCTTCATCGATCTGCTCTGGGGTGAGGGCCTTTTCCTTTACCTCTGTGACGTACCAGGGGTAAACGTTCCAGGGCATCACGAACTTGGGCTGCAGCCCAACGCTTTCGTAAATTTCAGCAGTGCGGATAGCACTCTGATCGTCGTTCTCCGCCGACACGAATCCTGAGGCGAGGCTTGCACCCGGGTTGGAGAACAGGCTCACAATCCGACACTCGTCGAGGTCATGTGCGGGGTCAATGTAGGGAAGTGAACGGTCCGGCTTCTGCTCGGCCAGAGTGTCACACATCCGGTTGATTTCTTCGATATTCGGGTCGTAACGTCGTTCCCACTGCTGTGCTCGGTAAGCCGGGTCCGCCATGCGTCGTGCCAATTTTGCCTCCTCGCGGACAATGCCTGAAGTGGCAATAATGTTGTCCGCAGTCTTCCAGCTTACGCGCCCAAGCTGAACGCGGGGTCACCCGGTCCTTGCTGGAGTGCATGGACTGCGTGCAGGATTCCCCAACTTCCGGGGCCGACGACGGCGTGTCCCGCCGAACACGCCGCGTTTCTGGCCGTTACCCCGGCGAAGGTGGGAGACCTGCACGCCCGACGGCGACCGATGACCAGCCTAGGCATCGTCGCCGTAGATGAAACTTTTCGCGAAGGACACCGCCTTCTTGAACGCATCGTTGCGCAGGGAAACGTCGTCGACCGCATCACTGGATTCCAGGTATGCGGTGTGGCCTGGCCTGAGCACCCAGATGTCTCCCTGAGGGGGGAGATAGAACACGCCGAAAGACCGCTGCGACTGGTCATCACCCCAGATCGGGACGGCTGCGACAGCTGCGCCGGTATCCACATTGATCCATTGGGCGCGCGGCTGCGGCTCACCACCCACTGCTGGGTCAAGGAACGGGGCGGCACCCTTTCCCCAGCGTTCCTCGAAACGCTCATAGAACGCGGGAACCAGCTGAGCGTCGTACCGCCGCCATCCGGACATCATGTACCCCTTAACTTCCTCAACCGTCGTCTACTGCGGAAGTGGGGCGGCCCCCGTTGCCCCCCGACAAGGGCCGCCCCTGCTCGTTGCGGGCCGTTCGTCAGGCGTTGATCTCCTGCCGGGACTGCCCATTGCTTTCAATTTCGATCCGCCGTGGCTTGGCCTTCTCAGCGATTGGGATGCGCAGGGTCAGCACGCCGCCGTCGTAATTTGCTTTCACTTTTTCGGTGTCCAGGGTGTCGCCGAGGATCAGTTGCCTGCTGAAGACGCCGCGGGGGCGCTCGGCGGCGATCAGCTCGGTTCCGTCTGGGGCGGAGGAGCTCCGTTCGGCACGGACGGTGAGCACGTTGCGCTCCACATCGAGGTCAATCGAGTTCGAGTCGACGCCTGGAAGATCGAAGGCCACCACAAAACTTTCGTTTTCCTGCCACGCGTCCATCGGCATCGCTGCCGGGCGGGCGGTCGTCCCGAGGACCTGCTGGGCCAGACGATCCAGCTCCCTGAATGGGTCGGTACGCATCAACATGGTTCCTTACTCCTTCAGCATCTTGAGTTGATGAATAGCCTGCCAATCATCTGTAGTGATTGACATAGATTTTTTATAGCACTGGTGAGAGACTGATGCAAGAGGGATTGTTCGATAAGTTCGGACCACGGCTGGAGGGTTGGAGATGACTGAGAAACAAGACCCCAGCGCCGGCCTGTACGCCATCTCGGTGGCGGCTGAGCTGGTCGGAATGGGACAGCAGAATCTGCGGCTCTATGAGCGGAAGGGCCTGCTCGACCCGGCCCGAACCCCCGGCGGGACCCGGAAGTACAGCGATCTTGATCTGGCGACGCTGCGCCGCATCGAGCAACTACTCGGCGAGGGGCTGAATCTTGCCGGCATCAGGATGGTCCTGGTGCTGGAAGCCGCGAACGGCAGGCTGCGCGACGAGCTCGACGCGGCCGAGTAGCCCGGCCGGCAGGCCAGGCGAGTAGCCGACTGAGTAACCCGCCCGGGCGGCCTAGGCCCGACCCTTCAGGATCAGGTTCCAATACACCCGAGGCAGGATGCGCCGCTCCAGTACAAAGGTGGCACGGTGCTCCCGCATGATGCCTTTCCACGGGATGGACGGCTTCGCCCGGTACTGGTCATCAAATTCCGAGAACACCACCGTGGACCGCGACACCGTGAACGGGCAGGCCGAATAGTTGTTGTATTTCGCGTTGACGCTTTTGCCCTTCAGGACCGCCATCAGGTTTTTGGCAACCACCTGGGTCTGCTGGCGAAGGGCGGCGCCGGATTTGGAATTCAGGGTCGCCGCCGCGTCACCGAGGGACCAGACGGCCGGATACCTGATGGACCGCAGCGTCTCGGGGTCCACCTCGACAAATCCCGCAGGGTCCCCGGGCTTCGACAGATCGGTGGCCTTGAGCCAATCCGGCGCGGACTGCGGCGGGACGGCGTGGAGCACATCGTAGGTCAGGGTCTCGCTGCCACCGACACCGCTGCCAGCACCAAGGTCCTGCACCGTGACGGTGCGTTCGACGGCGTCGACGGCGGTGATCTCACTGTTGTGGCGCACCTCGATACCGTACTCGGCGATCTTGCGGTTGAGTTCCTCATTGGCCACCGCCTCGGCGAACACCGTCGGGGTGGGAACAATCAGCATCACCCGGATGTCCTCGAGAACGCCCTGCTGGGCCCAATAGTCACAGGCGAGGTACATCGGCTTCTGCGCCGCTCCCCCGCAGGTGAGCGGCCCCGGTGGCAGGTTGAACACCACCGTCCCGCGCCGCAAGTTCCGCAGCAGCTCCCAGGCCTTGGGTGCCAGCTCGATCTCATAATTGGACGCCCCGTACTTCGATGCCATTGCGTCCGCCAGGCCCGGTACCGCGTCCCAGTCCTTCTGGATGCCGGGGCAAACTACCAGCTGGTCGTAGCGAATCTGGTCACCTGATGCCAGGTGGATGGTGTTCTGGCCTGCGTCGATGTCGACGACGGCGTCCCTGACCCAGGTCACGCCGCGGGGAATCACCGAGGCCTGAGGCCGGATGGCCTCCGACGCCTCGGCTGTTCCGCCGGCAATGTGGGAAAACAACGGCTGGTACAGGTGCCGGGAGCTGGGCTCCACCACTGCAATGCCTTTGGCGCCATACCTTCGGAGCCGTGCTGCGAGCGATATTCCTGCATTTCCGCCGCCAATAATGACTATTTGATGGCGGGTCGGCTGCGGATCGCTTGCGGCAGCGGCCACGGCCTAGGCTGACTTCTCGGTGAGGGCGCTGGCCTTATGGGCAGCCTTGGCGCCGGTCTTGTCCGACTCGACAACGTACTGTGGCTCGTCGTCGCTGGCACGGTGGGTGTTGCCATCCAGTTGGAAATCACTGGTTTTCTTCTCCACAATTTTTCCGTGGGTAGTGCCCTGCGGGGTGTTCCACTCCACGCTTGTGCCCTTGGTCAGTGCCACAGTGACTCCTTCAATCGACAGTGTGCTTACCAGCCTACGGCCTATTCCGTGTAGGACTGCGGGATTGACCTATGAAAAGATGGAAGCCACCAGACGCACGCTGTCGTGCAGGCGGGGTATCACCCTGCACGACGACGGAGGACTTCATGAAAGACGGCGAAACTACAGCAGTGCACGGTCGCCATCTCCCTGATCACCCGACAGCCCCCGCCCCGGAACCCGGGGCGACGACGACGTCGTCGGCCTCGACGTCGACTTTGGCCGCGCCGGGGGCGACACGTAAGGGGTTCCGGCCCGAGGTCCAGGGTCTTCGGGCGCTCGCGGTCCTGATGGTGGTCACCTATCACATCTGGTTTGACCGGGTCTCCGGTGGCGTGGACATCTTCCTGCTCATTTCAGCGTTCCTGATGACCCTGACGTTCGTGCGGAAAGCCGACCGGGGAGCCCCCTTCGCCCTCCTGGCGCACTGGGTGCACCTGTTCAAACGCCTGCTGCCCGCCGTCGTCGTGGTCTTGATCGGAACCATCACCGCGTCGCTGCTGTTTCTGCCGAAGGCCCGCTGGAGTATGGTGCTCGAGCAGTCGTGGGCGTCGCTGTTCTACTTCCAGAATTGGCTGCTGGCGTCCGAATCCGTTGACTACTACGCCGACACCAGTGTGGCCAGTCCGCTTCAACACTTCTGGTCCCTCTCCATCCAGGGCCAGGTCTTCATCCTGTGGCCGCTGCTCTTCCTGGCAGCGAGCCTGGTGGCGAAAAGCATTCACCTCCGGTTCCAGACGGTCGCCGCGGTGATCTTCGGTGCGCTGTTCGTTGCGTCGCTCGCCTTTTCCATCTATCAAACCGATGCCAACCAGTCCTACGCGTATTTCGATACCCGAGCCCGGCTGTGGGAGTTCGCGCTGGGAACACTGCTGGCTTTGGCGCTGCCGTATGTGAAACTGCCGAAGGCCGCAGCGGTAGCGGCGGGCTGGATCGGGTTGGCGGGGATGCTGAGCGTCGGCTACCTGGTGGACGTCGAGGGCGAGTTTCCTGGTTTCGTTGCCCTCTGGCCGCTCGTCGCTGCGGCGCTGATCATCACCGCTGGCCAAACCGGAAGTCGCTTCGGCGCTGACCGGCTCCTCTCCTGGGGGCCGCTGGTAAAAATGGGTGACCTGTCCTACGCGCTCTATCTATGGCACTGGCCCGTGCTGGTCATTTACCTCGTGTATCGGGGACAGGACGCCGTCGGCCCCGTTGCGGGCCTGGCCATCATCGGCTTGTCGCTGATCCTCGCGTACTTCACCACCCGGTTTGTCGAACGCCCACTGCGGAGCCTTCCCCGGGTAGAGGCTAGCCGGGTGCGCAGCCTCGCAGTCATCGCCGTCTGCGTCACCCTCGTCTCCGTATCGGTGGCCAGCGTGCAGTGGACCATGCGGGCACAGGCTCAAGCCCTGGCCAGCCAATCCGACACGCAGAACCCCGGCGCCTATTCGCTGCTGCCCGGCTTCGTCGACCGCTCCACGGGTGACTCACCGCCGCTACCGGATCTGGGCAGCCTCGACGCCGAGTGGGGCGTGCTCGGCGAGAAGTGCGCAGGAGAGCACATTCCGGTAGAAAACGACCGAGCTGTCCGCGGTTGTTCCTTCACCCCCGCGGAGGGAACACCGGCGAATGAGATCCTGGTCATCGGCGACTCGCACACCGAGCAATGGCTGGAACCCATCGAACTTATGGCCCAGCGAAACAACTACCAGGTGACGGCCCTGCTGCTGGGTGGGTGCAGCTACGGCACGGAAAGCGACAACCGTTCCGAGGCCTGCAACACGTTCAACGACGCCGCGACGGACTACGCGCTAAGGATGAAGCCCGACGTCGTGTTCACCATGGCGACCATCTCCCACAAGGCAACCACTGCCGAACGTGAGGTCTCCGGTATCGCTGAGGCCAGCAAAATTCTCGGGGAAGCAGGCATCCCCGTGATCGGGATGCGGGATAACCCCAGATTCGAAATCAATATGATCAACTGCGTCGAGGAATACGGGCCGGATGCTGCCGAGTGCACCTTCCCGGTTAGCGAGAAACTTGCCGCGACCGCGCCGGTGCCCTCGGCGCAGGAAACGGGCGGCGCGCTCCGCTTCATGGACCTCACCGACCTGATCTGCCCCGCAGGGATCTGCAGCCCAGTGGTGGGCAACGTCTATGTCTACCTGGACGACAACCACCTCACCATTTCCTACACCGGAACAACCCTGCCGCAATTCGAGGAGCGATTCCACGCCGCCTTGGGCTGACGCCGGCCGGGACCAAGATGCCTACAACCGGGCATAAAGAGAGGGACAGGGCCGGTGGCCCTGTCCCTCTCTTTACCGGATGGTTTATCTGGTCCGGATCACGCTGTTTGTCCAGCGACCTGCCTAGCGGCGCTTGGTGAGTCCGCTCAACAGGTTCGCGGGTCGCTGCTGCTCGCCCTGCTGCGCACCGAGGACGATGACCACTCCGCTGACCACGGGCAGTGCCCACTGGACGATCTTGAGCTGCTTCTGTGCTGCGGCCAGTTCTGGTGAGCTGGAGGCGCCTGGTTCGGTTGCCCCTTTCGCACCCTCATCGGCCAGTTCCCCGACCTTCTTGCCCAGGATCCCGGCGTACAGTGACAGGCCCATTCCGGCGACCGTCACGACTGACTTGACGACGGTGTTGGCCAGCGCGCCGTCCTGTCCTGCGACCCGGCCCTTGTTGCCGAGGATGAGGCCGACGCCGCCAATGGCGTGGGCGCCGAAGGCTGCGGTCTGGATGGGGGTCCATTTGGCCCAGCCCACCGTCGCCAGACGGGTGCGTTCCTTCGGATCCTTGGCCTCCGCGGCCGCGCCGTTGAGGCCGACGGCACCCATCAGGGATCCGCCAAACCAGGCAGCGGCACTCAAATCGTGAACGGATCGTGCCAGTAGATTTCCAGCCATAGTGATCACTCCTCCAATAGATTTCCGTTGAATAACGGCAAAACTTGTTCCCTAAGCATACTTACTATCGGGTGGTTACGCACACCGGGGTCAGCCCGCGGCTATCTGCGGGGCGCCTTGAAGCCTCCCGCTGGCACCGGCATCGCATAGGCTTCCCGCATGAGCCGCACACCAGCAGCGACTCCTGCCACCGTCGCCTTGAGCGCCGCCGGGGTCCACTTCTCAGTGCTGAACTACGCCCACAACCCTCGGTCGGGCAGCTACGGGGCGGAGGCAGCGGAAGCCCTCGGCGTCGACCCGGCACGCGTTTTCAAGACCCTCATGGTGGATGTGGACGGAACGCTCACGGTCGCCGTCGTCCCCGTTTCCAGCTCGCTCAACCTGAAGGCACTCGCGGCCGCTTCCGGACGGAAGAAGGCGGTACTCGCCGACCCTGCGCTGGCCCAGCGGCGGACGGGTTACGTCCTGGGCGGCATCTCCCCGGTGGGACAACGGCAAACCAGCCCGGCAGTGGTCGATGAATCCGCCCTGAGCTTCGCCACCATCCTGGTGTCCGGCGGGCGGCGCGGGTTGGAGATTGAGCTGGCGCCGGCGGACCTGATCAGGGTGACCAGCGCGACAGTGGCATCCATTGCGCAACGATAAAGAGACCGGAACCTCACCCGGTTCAATGCACTGGGCGTAGACCTGAACCACGACCACATCACCAAAATTCAGCCCGAAACACAAGCCCTCCACAACAACGTGCTGGCGAAGTACGACGTCGATTACATGATTGACCTCCACCACCAGGGCGCGAACAGCGAGCGGGATGGGCGCCTGGTCTCAGGCTCCATTTTGCACCCGACCACACCGAACGTGGACCTCGACGTCCTTGAGGGATCCAAACGGCTGGGAGCAGTTGTATTCGATGCCGTGGACTCCACCGGGTGGGGGCATCTTGGCAAGTACGCTGGTGGCTCTGCAGAAACCATCAGCCGGAATGGAATCGCTGTCGAGTACGGCATCTCTACGTTGCTTTTCGAGATGCGTGGCATGTCTGACCATTTCAACGAGGGAGCAATCCTCGGACAGAAGAGCAATGGGTACCTAATCAAGCAGACGATTACCACTCTGGATGCAACGGTTAGCGCGTTGTCGGACGGATCAATCGAAGACGCCGATACCTCGTTCTGGGACACGCTGGCCGTGCAGAACACCCGCACGGAATAAGGTCACTGGACAGAGGGCTGCTCCCGCCGGTCTTCCGGTTCGGGGCAGCCCTTTGTGCTGCCCGGACGCTGCCGCGCTGAGGTGGTATCCCCGGGAATAGAACCGGAGTCACTCCAGTTGACGTAGTTACTACTGCAACGGCAGTGGGTCAGTGAAGGGAGTGCGCCGTGAGCGATCACGAAAGTCCGGCACCCGCGCATCAAGCCGAGGCCGACGGCGGGGCATGCCCCTCCTTCGTGGCCGCCATGGACGTCATCGGACGGCGCTGGAGCGGCATCATCATCGAGGCGATCGGTAAGGGCAACACCGGCTTCGCCGACGTCAGCCGATTTGTCCCCCACATCGGCGACACCATGCTCGCCAAGCGGCTCCGCGAACTTGAAACCGACGGGCTCATTCAGCGCGAAGTCATGGCTGGGCGTCCCATTCGCGTGCGCTACTCACTTACCGTCGCCGGGCTGGCCCTGCTGCCCATTCTGCGGGACATCACCGCGTGGGGACATGCCTATTCGGTGACCGAGCAAACCGCAGCTGCCGAACAGGCGCCCACAGACCACCACCTCAACAAGGGACGATAAAAACTATGGCTTTCGAACTTGGCATCCTCACCTTTGGCGAGCTGACCACCGATCTGACGACCGGACGCATGCCCTCCCCCGAGGAGCGGATGAAGCAGACCATCGAGCAGGCCCGCGTCGCCGACGAGGTGGGCCTCGACGTCTTCGGCGTCGGCGAACACCACCGCACCGACTTCGTCGCCTCAGCCCCGCACATGGTCCTCGCGGCCGCAGCCATGGCAACCAGGAACATTCAGCTCACCAGCGGCGTTACCGTGCTCAGCTCCGAGGACCCGGTCCGGGTGTTCCAGAACTTCGCCACCCTTGACCTCATCTCCGGCGGCCGGGCCGAGATCATCGCTGGCCGCGGGTCCTATACCGAGTCCTTCCCCCTGTTCGGGTACGACCTCGGCGACTATGCCGACCTCTTCCGGGAAAAGCTCGACTTATTGCTGGCCATCCGTGCCGAAAATCCGGTGTCCTGGCAGGGCCGCCTGCGCGCACCGCTGGTCAACGCCGACATCGCGCCCCGCCCGATCAGCGACCTACCCATCTGGGTGGGCGTCGGCGGCACCCCCGCCTCGGCGGTCCGCACGGGACAGCTCGGCCTGCCCCTGGCGTTGGCCCTCCTGCTGGGGCCCATCACCCAGTTCGAGCGCCCCGTGGATCTCTACCGTCAGGCATCGGTTGCCGCCGGCCATGACCCCTCCAGCCAGCGGATCAGCATCAACGCCCACGGCATGGTCGGCAAGACCAGCCAGAGCGCCCGCGACGACTTCTTTCCGTACTTCTCCCGCGGTCTGGGCGAGAACAACCACCAGCGTGGAGCCAGTTTCAATCTGCCGCGGAACGCCTTCGAGGCCCAGGCCTCCCCCGCGGGCGGCCTCCTGGTGGGCAGCCCCCAGGAAATCATCGACAAGCTGCTCACCTATCACGACCTGTACGGCGTCTCCCGCGCCGTCTTCCAGATGGGCTTCGGCGGAGTGCCGCAGCAGACTCACCTGGAAGCCATCGAACGCTTGGGCACCGAGGTGGCGCCCGTCATCCGCGCCGAGATTGCCTCCCGCGAATCGGTGAACGCATGAGCCGGCCCCTGCGCGTCGTCGTCGTCAATGGCAGCCCCACCCAACGCTCAAAGACAATGGGCCTGGTCAAGCTCATTACCGAGTCACTGTCGCAGAAGCTTGCGATCGAGGTCCACCAGACCAACGTCTACCACCTGGGCCCTTCCTTCACCGGCGCCATTTCGCGGGCGGATCTGGACCCGGCGGTCGAGGCCGAGTACGCCGCCGTCGAGTCGGCTGACCTGCTCATCGCCGCGACCCCCGTCTACCGCGGCTCCTATGCGGGGATGTTCAAGCACTTCTTCGACCTGGTGGGGCAGTACTCGCTGACAAACACGCCGGTCATCCTCGTCGCCACCGGTGGCAGCGACCGGCATGCACTCGTCATCGAGCACGCCCTCCGGCCACTGTTCGGGTTCTTCCAGGCCGCGACCATTCCCGTGGGCTTCTACGCGAACTCCGGAGACTTCGACGGCGACCTGGTGCTCAACGCTGAGGTGTACAGCCGGATCGAGGTCGGGCTGGGCGATGTCATCGATAGCCTGCACCAAACCGTCAACCGGTGAGCAAAGTAGACATTCGATAAGGAAATTTCCACCACCGGCGCCCACCTTGACCCACTCGGTCCGGTTTGCTCACCGGACAGAGGGGGTCGCTGACCGCCGTATCGGTATTCGGCTAGAGTTATACAGGTGAGGAATGGCCTACGGAACCCCGGTGTAGCGTGATTGACGACGCCGAGACGGACTCCCGGCGCCCCACCACCGCCCCCGCCTTTGTCCTTGCACAACTGCGGCGTGCCATCATCGCTGGTGAACTACTGCCCGGGCAGGCGCTCCGGCAGGACGCCCTCGCCGAACGCTTCGGGGTCAGCCGCGTCCCCCTCCGTGAAGCCTTCAAGGTACTGGAAGGCGAAGGGCAGGTGGTGTACGCACCACACCGCGGCTACAAGGTGGCCACCCTTTCACTCACCGACCTTCTCGAGGTGTACCGCATCCGCGAGATCCTCGAGGCTGAAGCCGTTCGAGTCGCGATCAGGCGGTCCGACGACGGCGTCGTCACCCTGCTGAGAGCGGCAGCCCAGGAAGTAGAGACGGCGAGCGCGGCCGGAGACCTGCTGACCATGACCGAGGCGAACCGGCGGTTCCACTTCCTGATGGTGACCTCAGCCCGGATGCCGCGCCTCGAAAAACTGATCCAGGTGTTGTGGGACGCCACAGAGACCTACCGGTTCGTGTACTACGGCGACGAGGCCAACCGCCACCGGGTCGAGAATGAACACCAATGCATCATCGAAGCTTTCGCCGATCGCGATGCCGACCGGGTCATCACCCTGCTCAACGAACACCGCAGCCATGCTGTCGACGCCCTGAGGACTTTCCTGAACGGGAAGTGACCCTCGTCACGAAATATTTGTGATCCCTGTTACATTCTGACCGGAAATTGGATACAGTATCCAAATGATCTGGTCACCGCCGCGCTCCTTGACGCTGCTCGCACCCTTGTTGCCCGGGGTACCGAAGTGCCAGCAGCCACGTTTCGGGAATCACTTCCATGAGTGACTGGCTCGGTCTGGGTGGCCAACGGGTCTTGGTCGCTGGTGCTGGCGGTATTGGCAGCGCCTTGGCTGGAGCTTTTGCCGACGAGGGAGCCCGCGTGGTGGTTGCCGACGTGAATCCGGCCGGCCTCGCCGCCCTGGATCCTCGGGTGCACCCCCTCGAAGTGGATCTCTCCACCACCGCCGGGTGCGACGACGCCGTCGCCCGCGCAGCCGCCGAACTCGGCGGACTCGACGTCCTGGTCCACGCGGTGGGCGTCAACAACCGGGTCCCACTGCTCGAAACCACCGACGATGACTGGGATCGCATGATCTCCATCAACCTCACCAGCGCCTTCCGCCTCGGCCGGGCCGCCGGCAAGCTCATGGTCGCAGCCGGCTACGGGCGCCAGGTCTACTGTTCCTCGGTGTCGAGCCTGCTCGCCCACCCGGACCACGGCCCCTACGCCGCCAGCAAGGGCGGCCTGAACCAGCTCCTCCGCGTGATGGCCCGCGAATGGGCCGCCGACGGCGTCACAGTCAACGCCATCGCCCCCGGCTACGTGGAAACCGAACTCACCCGCGGTCATCTGGACAAACCGGGCGTCCGCGAACACTACACCTCACTCGTTCCCGCCGGCCGGCTGGGCACCACCGGCGATCTCACCGGCCCCGCCCTCTTCCTCGCCTCCCGCCAGGCCGCCTTTGTCACCGGCCATGTGCTCTACGTTGACGGCGGGCGGACCCTTGTCTGAGCAAGAGTGGGTTGAGCAGGAGTCAGTCGCGCGCCAGCCGGCCGAGAAGGCCGACGGCGGCCGCTTCCCGTTGCTCGCGCCGGGGGTGCTCGACGACGATCAGCTCGCCCTTTACAACACGATCGCTGGTCCACCCCGTGCGGGTGGCCCCTTCCTGGTGGTCGACGACGACGGCCACCTGGCCGGGCCGTTCAATGCACTGCTGTACGCCCCGCAGATCGGTCAGGCTGTGCAGGCGCTGGGCGCAGCGCTCCGGTTTGGCGGTAAACTGCCCGCCCGCACCCGTGAACTGGTGATCTGCGCCGTCGCCGCCGAACGCTGCTCAGCCTACGAATGGTATGCGCACAGCAGGGTAGCCCTCACCGTCGGCATCACCGCGACGGAACTGGAAAACCTCCGTGGGGGTTTCGTCCCGGCTGAGCTACCCGACGACGAACTCTCGGCCCTGACGTTCACCGCCGCCCTCCTCAACGGGCGGGCCGTCTCCGATGTCGACCATGCAGCCGCGCTTGAGCACCACGGCCACGAAGGCATCACCGAGCTGTCCATCCTGGTGGGCTACTACCGGGCCCTGTCCGGGCTGCTCGCCGCCGGCGACGTCGGCGCACCAGCGGCCAGGGCGCCAACCGCCCCCCATTCTCAACCTCCATCACACATCACCACCACCACTAAGGGAGAACGTCCATGACCACCTCACCACTGCACCGTCGCAGGGTCCGGCTTGCCGCCGCTGCACTCACCGTCCCCGCACTGTTCCTGTCCGCCTGCGGCAGCCCCGATACCAGCGGCGGAGACAGCGGCGGCGGAGACGCCAGCGCCGCAGCCGACGGCGGCACCCTGTCCATCGCCACCGGCGGTACCGGCGGCGTGTATTACCCCCTCGGCGGCGGCTTCGCCACGATGATCCGCGACAACGTCGAGGGCTACGACGCCACGGTCCAGGAGACCAACGCCTCCGTGGACAACATGCTCCTGATCGAGAACGGTTCAGCCCAGCTGGCCTTCGCCGTCGGCGACGTGGTCTCCGACGCCGTAGAGGGCGTCAACGACTTCGAGGGCAACCCCATCGAAATCTGCTCACTGGGCAACACCTACAACAACTTCATGCAGGCCGTCACC
The DNA here is from genome assembly GCF_054510775.1 of Arthrobacter sp. TMT4-20. Lineage (NCBI taxonomy): Bacteria > Bacillati > Actinomycetota > Actinomycetes > Micrococcales > Micrococcaceae > Arthrobacter > Arthrobacter sp. TMT4-20. Next base: position 84,871 of record NZ_JBTNDW010000012.1, read on the forward strand.
GTTGATGGCACCGGCATTGAGGGTGTCGCTGACATGGAAGGCAAGGTCGTCTCGGTCGGCGCTCCCGGCTCGGCCACCGAGGTCGCTGCCCTGCGTATCCTTGAGGCCGCCGGCATCGACCCCGAGTCAGGGGTGGAACGCCGTCAGCTCGGCGCCGCTGAAACCGTCGCAGCCCTGCGTGACGGCACCATCGACGCTGGTTTCTGGTCCGGCGGCCTGCCCACCGGTGCGCTGATCGACCTCGCCAGCGACGGGGACATGAACCTCCTCAACATCGGGGAGTACGCCGAACAGCTCTCCACCGAATACGGCGACTACTACGTCGAGGAAGACATCCCCGCCGACACCTACGAGGGCCAGACTGAGGCAGTCTCAGCGATCGCCTCACCGAACATCCTCGTAGCCAGCCCGGAAATGGACGAGCAGCTGCAGCAGGACATCACCGCGGCGATCTTCGACAACGTTGAAGCCCTCACCCAGGTGCACCCCGCCGCCGTCGAACTGGATGCCGCCACCGCAGGGGACATCGCCTACGTCGAAACCTGCCCCGGCGCCCAGGCGTACTTTGACGAAAACGCAGGCTAACCACTGATGCGCAAGCCCGCCGTCGTCGTCGCCGTCCTGGTGTGCCTTGGCACGCTGGGCGGTGGGGCGTTCGCGGTTGCTGCCCAGAGTGTCCCCGAACGGGACGCTCCCGGGCGCAGCATCGTGATCACCAACGACGACGGCGGGCTGGCCTCGGTTCCCCTTCCCGGGGATACTTTCGCGGTCAGCTACCGCAATTCGATTTACGGAACCATCGCCGAGGAACGCTACACGGTCCTCCCCGACGGCAGTTTCCGGCTCCACCAGATCGCCGCCGACCAGCTCGCGGTGCTCGAAGAGTATTACGGTGTCCCCGGCGCCCCCACCCCCGCGGGCCCCAACGACCGGCGGAACTTTGTGGTCGAGCCCGACCCAGCACACCCCGCCGTGTTCACGGACCTTTCTATTGCCGCCACCGATCTCGGTGAACGCACCCTCCACCTGCCCGGAACAGCGCCCGTTTCGCTGTGGGACATGGTCGACGACGATCAGCCCTTCATCCTGCTAGACATCAAGGAGACCCCATGACCGAGCGAATTGACGGCGACGGCGACGGCGCCGTCAAGGCCGGCAAGCTGCACCGCCCCACCCCCGACGAGGCGATCGATCCGAGCCGCCGCGACGAAGCGCGAATACCCGACGACGCCGAGATCAACCCGATCGATCGCAGCGACGAGATCGATGAAGACGCGCTGATCGCCGAGTTCGAGGCGGAGAAACCCGCCCGGCAGCTGGCGGGTCTTCCTGCCCTGGTGGTCAAGGTCGTCGCCGGCGGCATGTCGGTCTTCGCCCTGTACTGGGTGTTCAACCCGATGGCGACGCAGTTCTATCTGCCAGCGTTCCTGATGGTCGGGTTGTCCCTGACCTTCCTGGTGTACCGCGGGTGGGGCCGGTCGGATAAGGCCAAGGAAACCGGAAAATCCGATAATCCACACATCCTGGACTGGGTATTTGCTGCCATCGCCGTGGTGCCCTTCGCCTACATCATTTCCGACTGGGACTCCTTCTTCCGCCGCGCCATCAATCCCACCTACCTCGACCTGGCCATGGGCATCATCGCCATCCTCGTGGTCCTGGAAGCCGCCCGGCGGACCGTCGGTATCCTGGTGCCGCTGGTGGTCGTGGGATTCTTCGCCTACGCCTACTGGGGCCCGTACATTCCGGCGCCGTTCAACACGTCGTCGTTCGACTGGATCCGGCTGGTGGGCCACAACGTGATGGGCACTCAGGGAATCTTCGGGGTGCCCACCGACGTCGCTGCCACGTACATCATCCTGTTCACCATCTACGGTGCCGTGCTCGGCGCCTCGGGTGCCACCAAGTTCTTCATCGACCTCTCCTTCTCGGCGTTCGGCCAGTCGAAGTCCGGCCCCGGCCGGACCGTCACCCTGGCGGGCTTCCTGCTGGGTACCGTGTCAGGTTCCGGCGTGGCCACCACCGTCACCCTCGGTGGCATCTCCTGGCCGCTGCTGCGCAAGGCCGGTTACCCGAAGGAACACGGTGGTGGCATCCTGGCCGCCGCGGGTATCGGCGCGATCATGTCGCCTCCAACCCTCGGCGCTGCGGCGTTCATCATCGCCGCCCTGCTGGGCGTGTCCTACCTTGAGGTCCTGATCTGGGCCACCATCCCCACCCTGCTCTACTACTTCGGCATCATCCTCGCCATTGAGATGGACGCCCGCCGGTTCAAGACCAAGGCAGTGGAGATGGACATCAAGCCCGTCGGTAAACTGCTGCTGCGCTTCGGCTACCACTTCAGCTCCCTGATCGCCATCGTCGCCTTCATGGCCATGGGCATGACCCCGTTCCGGGCCGTGGTCTTCGCCACGGTGCTCGCCTTTGTGCTGAGCTTCTTCGACCGCGAGTCCTGGATGACCCCCCGGCGGATCTGGGATGCCCTGGCCACCGGAGCCACCGGCGCCCTCTCCGTCATCCCCGTGATGGCGGCGGCGGGCCTGATCGTGGGCATCATGACCCTGACCGGTCTGGGCCTGAAGCTCGCCAGCATCATCGTCGACTTCGCTGGCGGCAGCCTCCTGCTCACCGCGATCTTCTCGGCTACCGCGGTCATCCTGCTGGGCCTGGCGGTGCCGGTCACGGCGAGCTTCATCATCTCCTGGGTGATCATCGGCCCCGCCCTGCAGGACGTGGGCGTGCCGGGCTTCGCCGCGGCGATGTTCATCTTCTACTACTCGGTCCTCAGCGAGGTATCGCCCCCGACGGCGCTCTCGCCGTTCGCCGCGTCGGCCATCACCGGCGGCAAACCGATCAAGACCATGTGGCTCACCTGGCGGTACACCCTGTCCGCCTTCCTGGTGCCGTTCATCTTCGTCCTCTCCGGCTCGGGTGTTGGGCTGCTGCTCCAGGGCGGCGTCGCTACCGTGGCACTGGCCTTCTCCGTGTCGATCCTCGCGGTCGCAGCGCTGGCCGTCTCCACCGGTGGCTGGCTCATCGGCCCGGCCCGCTGGCCGGAACGGGTCATCCTGGCCATCGGGTCCCTCCCGCTGCTCACCCTCGATCCGCTGAACATTGGGATCGGCATCGCGATCATCGCCGTCGGTGTGGTGGTGCACCTGATCAGCCGGAAACGGCACCCGTATGATCCGGACGCCGAGCCGGCGGAAGCAGACTCAGCCGATTCGGTTGGTTCGGTTGATTCGGCAACGAGGACGACGGCGTCGGCCACCTCCTCGGGGGCCGGTGCGCACCGTGCGTCGTCCACCGCGGCAGTCACCTCGTCGCCGAAGAGTGTTGCGTCGTCGAAACCCACCACGGGTCCCGCCGCTTCATGACCAAAGCACCGTCGACGCACGCAGCGGTCACCATGCTGCAGGCCGTCTCCGTCACCACCACAGGGGTGCTTCCTGCCTTCCTGCTGGGTGCGTTGGCGGTGCAGATCCGTGGGGACCTGGACATTGGTCCAGCGGAAATGGGGATGGCTGCGGCCACTCTCTTCACCGTGTCCGGTGTACTGGCCCGCCCGTTGGGCGGGCTGGTGCAGCGCATCGGTGCCGCGAAAGGCATGGTCGCTTCGGCGACGCTCGCCGCCGTCGCCCTGGCCGGGGCCGGTCTGGCGCCGACGTTCGCGCTGCTGATCGTGGCCCTGTTTGTCGGTGGGCTGGCCAACGCGATGGCCCAACCGTCGGCGAACCTGGGCATTTCCCGGGCGGTCAATCCGAACCGGCTGGGCCTGGCGTTCGGCGTCAAGCAGTCCTCCATCCCGGCTGCCTCGATGATTGCCGGGATCGCCGTCCCGGTGATTGCCCTCGCCGTCGGCTGGCGGTATGCGTTTCTGCTCGGCTCGCTGATGGCCATCGCGATTGCCGTGTGGGCGTTCTTCAGCGCACCCGGCACCCGCCCGACCCAGCCCGGAGAAACCCCCAAGGCCGACCGCGGCACCCCCAGGGGCGGGTTGGTGATGCTGAGCGTGGGCGCCGGGCTCGCCGCCGCGGCGGCCACCTCGCTGGGCGTGTTCCTGGTGGACTCGGCGGTGCAATCCGGAATGGCGCCCGGAACCGCCGGGCTGCTGTTCGCCGGCGCGGCGCTGCTGGGCCTGGTGATCCGCATCCTGCTGGGCCTCGCCATGGACAGGTACCCGAACCACAGCCCGCTCGTACTGATCACCAATCTCCTCGCGACCGGGGTGATTGGGTATTTGCTGCTCGCCCTGGGCACCAGTTCGCTGCTTTTCGTGCTCGGTGCGCTGTTGGCCTACGGCGCCGGTTGGACCTGGCCGGGCCTGGTGCACTTCGCTGTGGTCCGTGACAACCGCGCCAACGCGGCCACCGCCACCGGCGTCATCCAGACCGGGCTGTCTCTGGGTGCCGCGGCCGGGCCGCTGCTGTTCGGGCTGCTGACCGCCGCCACCTCGTATGACACCGCCTGGCTGGCCGCCGCCGTCGTCGCCGCCCTGGCAGCCGTGACGTTCACGGTGGCTCGCCGCATGATCCGCCGGTCGCGGGCACTCACCGCCGCCGCGCCGCCGGCCACAGACCACACCTTGACCCCAATGGAGGAGAAGAGATGACACCCACGCGTTTCGCAGTGGTGGGAGGTGGCATCGTTGGTGCCGCCGTCGCCCGCCGGTTGCTGCAGGTCCAGCCCGACGCCCACGTCACCGTGCTGGAGAAGGAACCCATCCTTGCCGGACACCAGACCGGCCGGAACTCCGGCGTCGTCCACGCCGGGCTGTACTACACGCCCGGATCGTTGAAGGCGCGGCTCTGCCGGCAGGGCGTGGACATGCTCAAGGAGTACTGCGAGGAGAAGGGCCTGCCCTACGACGAGTGCGGCAAGGTCCTCGTGGCCCGCAACCCCGTCGAGGAAGGCCGGCTCGGGGACATCATGGACCGCGCGGTCGCCAACGGTGTGCCGGGCGTGCGCCTCATCAACAAGGACGAGCTGCTGGACCTCGAACCCCACGTCAAGGGCACCTCTGGCCTGCACTCCCCGCACACCGCGATCGTCGACTACGGCGCGATCACCCGCTCCCTCGCCAAGGACGTCGAGGCCGCCGGCGGCACCGTCCACACCAACTTCGAGGTCACCGCCCTGACCGAACGGGCCGGGCAGACGGTGGTCACCGGCAAGCACCACGGCGCCGAAACGTCCGACGCCTACGACACGGTGATCGTCTGCGCCGGACTGCAGGCCGACCGGGTGGCGAAGCTCGCTGGCGACGACGACGACCCCAAGATTGTGCCCTTCCGCGGCGAGTACTATCTGCTGCGCCCGGAACGCCGGCATCTGGTCCGCGGGCTGGTGTACCCGGTACCGGACCCCCGGTATCCCTTCCTTGGCGTGCATCTGACCCCGACCACCGACGGCGAGGTGATGGTGGGCCCCAACGCGGTGCTGGCCCTCGCCCGTGAAGGCTACAAGTGGTCCACCATTTCGCCCCGCGACCTCAAGGACGCGGTGATGTACTCGGGATTCCGGGCCTTCGCGAAGCAGCACTGGCGCACCGGTGCCGCCGAAATGCTCGGGTCGCTGAGCAAGCGCCGGTTCGTCGCCGAAGCGCGCAAGTACGTTCCCGAGATCACCGCCGACGACGTCGTCCCCGGCCCCCGCGGCATCCGCGCCCAGGCGCTGACCCGCGACGGTTCCCTGGTGGACGATTTCCGGATCACCCGGCAGGGCTCGGTGCTGTCTGTAAGGAACGCGCCATCGCCCGCCGCCACCTCCTCGCTCGCCATCGCCGAGCACATTGTCTCGCTGGCACTCGACCGCGACTCCGACCGAAAGGACACCTCATCCCTGTGACTACGAACCCTCTGACAACTTCCCCTGTTTCCCCGCTCGCCAAAGGCCTCTGGGGCGTGCTCGCCACACCCTTCTCCGGCCACGACTTCGCCGTCGACACCGAGTCCCTCCGCAGCGAGGTCCGGCTCTACACCGGGCTGAACGCCACCGGCATGGTGGTGCTCGGCGTGTTTGGTGAGGGCGTGTCCCTGGACACCGCCGAGCAGACCATGATCGTGACGACCGTCGCCGAGGAAGCCGGTGACACTCCGTTGGTGGTCGGCCTGTCGGCGCGGTCGACGGCGGTCGCAGTCGAGCAGGCGCGCACTGCGGTCGCCGCCGCGGGCAGCAACCTCGGTGCGCTGATGGTGCAGGCCAATAGCGCCAACCCCGAGCTGCTCGCCGCGCATCTGACGGCGATCAACGAGGTCATCCCCGCCGGGACCGGCGCCGGGATTGTGCTGCAGGACTATCCGGTGGCTTCGGGTGTGAAGATCAGCGCCGCACAGATTCTGAAAGTGCTGGAGCTCTGCCCGTTCATCAGCGCCGTGAAGTCCGAGGCGCCACCCACCGCCGTCCCCATCGCCGCGCTGACCGCCGCCACCACGGTGCCGGTCTTCGGCGGGCTGGGCGGGGTCGGGCTGCTCGATGAGCTGGCCGCCGGTGCGGCCGGCGCGATGACCGGGTTCTCCCACCCGGAGGGCCTGCAGGCGGCGTTGACCGCGTTCGCCGACGGTGGTTTCCCAGCGGCCCGTGCCGCGTTTGCCCCGTGGCTGCCGCTGGCCAACTTCGAGGGCCAACCCGGCATTGGGCTGGCCCTCCGCAAGGAGATCCTGCGCCGCCGCGGCATCATCGCCGACGCCGCGGTACGCCCGCCGTCCCCCACGTTGCCGCCGGCACTCGCCGACATGATCGACGCCCACCTTGATGCTGTGAAGGAGATTGCCTGATGGATACCGGACTCAAGGGGAAGAACGTGCTGGTACCGGGCGCGAGCTCGGGCATTGGCCTGGCCATTGCCCAGGCACTCGCCGACGAGGGCGCCAACGTGGTGCTCGCCGCCCGCCGCGAGGACGTGGTGCAGGCCGAAGCCGCCAAGCTGCCCTCCGCCGTCGGGATAGCGATGGACCTGACCGACGACGGCGCCCCCGCCGCCCTGGTCGAAGCCGCCGAGCAGGCCTTCGGACCGATCGATGTGCTGATCCTCAACAGCGGCGGCCCGCCCCCTGGAGGTGCGGCGGATGTCAGCGACGAGCAGGCCCTGGCCGCGGTACACCAGTTGCTGCTGCAGCACATGAGGCTGACCAACCTGGTGCTGCCCGGCATGCGCGAACGCGGCTGGGGCCGGATTGTCGCCGTCGGCTCCAGCGGAGTGCAGCAGCCGCTGCCCAACCTGGCGCTCTCCAACATCGGCCGGGCCGGGCTGGCCGGCTACCTCAAGACCCTCGCCGCCGAGGTCGCGGCCGACGGCGTCACCGTGAACATGGTGCTGCCCGGCCGGATCGACACGGACCGGGTGGCGTCCCTCGACGCTGCGGCGGCCAAGCGGACCGGCAGCACCCCGGACGAGGCTCGCGCCGCGTCGGAAAAGACCATTCCCGCCGGCCGGTACGGTGCGCCCGAAGAGTTCGGCGCCGTCGTCGCCTTCCTTGCCAGCGTCCCCGCCGCGTACGTGACGGGCGAACAGGTCCGTTGCGACGGCGGCCTGGTCCGCGGCTACTAGCCCGTGCCCTTTCCCGACTCTCTCGTTCCCTATCCTTTAACCATTGAACAGAAAGAAGCGCTGACCATGCATTTGGCCTCAGTACGCGAAGGCGGCGACGAACTTGCCGCGGTGATCCACCCTGAGCGCGGCGTCGCGCTGGTCCGTGACCTCATCCCGGGCTTCACCGGCGACCTGTTGGAGCTGCTGGCCACCGATTCGCTCGGCAAGCTGGAGTCGTTCGCCGAGTCGGCGGACACCGCTGTGTTCCGGGACCGTGACACGGTGACCTTCGGCGCCCCGTACCGGCATCCGCGGATGCTGTGGGGCATTGGCCTGAACTATGTGGAGCACGCCTCGGATCTGTCCGAGGGGGTCCCGGAGGAGCCGGCGTCGTTCATTAAGGGCGATCACACCATCATCGGTCCGGGCGACAACATCACCATCCCGCGCCAGAGTGTGCGCACCACGGCCGAGGCGGAACTGGGGCTCGTGATCGGCAGCTACTGCCGCGACGTGGAGCCGGAGGACGCGCTGTCCTATGTGGCCGGCGTCGTCACCCTGCTGGACCAGACCGCCGAGGACATCCTGGAGAAGAACCCCCGGTTCCTCACCCGGTCCAAGAACTTTCCCGGCTTCTTCTCCTTCGGGCCGGAGATCGTGCCGCTGTCGGAGGTGGCCGACGACGCCGGGTCGCTTGCCGCCGTCGAGGTGTCCACCGTGATCAACGGTGAGGTGCACCGCAGCAATGTGGTGGGCAACATGAGGTACTCCCCCGAGTACCTGGTCAGTTTCCACAGCAAGGTGATGCCGCTTTACCCGGGGGACATCATCTCCACCGGCACACCGGGCGCCGTGCACATCAGGGCGGGTGACGTGGCGGAATGCCGCATCCCCGGCGTCGGGGTGCTCAGCAACCCGGTGGTCGACCAGACAACCAGTGTTGGTCAAGAAGACAGTGCTCATCAGGAAGGCAGTGGCGTCAGTGAGTGACACCCCCGACGACGGATTACCGGCCGGCCCCCTGGACGGCATCAAGGTGGCCGACTTTTCCAGGGTGCTCGCGGGACCGTTTGCCTCGATGATGCTGGCCGATTTCGGGGCCGATGTGATCAAGGTGGAAAGCCCGTCCGGCGATGACACCCGCAGCTGGACGCCGCCGGTGGACGAGTACGGCGTGGGCACCTATTTTTCCAGCGTGAACCGCAACAAGCGTTCGGTGGTGTGCGACCTGACCACGCCCGAGGGGCAGGCGGCGGCGCTGGAGATCGCGTTGACGGCCGACGTCGTGATCGAGAACTTCCGTCCCGGCATCATGGAGCGGTTCGGGCTGGATTACGAGTCCCTCATGGACCGGCGGCCGGACCTGATCTACTGCTCCATCACCGGGTTCGGCAGCACCGCCGGTGCGCACCTGCCGGGCTATGACCTGCTGGTGCAGGCCGTCGGCGGACTGATGAGCGTCACCGGCGGGCTCGATTCCGAGCCCAGCAAGGTGGGCGTGGCCCTGGTGGATGTGGTGACCGGGCAGAACGCCGTCGTCGGGATCCTCGCCGCGCTGCGGTCGCTGGAGCAGACCGGGGTGGGACAGCGGGTGGATGTGAACCTGTTGTCGTCGCTGCTGTCGGGGCTGGTGAACCAGGCGTCGAGCACGCTGGCCACCGGTGAATCCCCGCAGCGGATGGGCAACGCGCACCCGAGCATCGCGCCGTACGAGACGCTCCGGACTGCCGATGGCCCGCTGGCCGTGGCCGTCGGGACCGACAAGCAGTTCGCCGGGCTGGTCCGGGTGCTCGGTGTGCCCGAGCTTTCCAGCGATGAACGGTTTGCGGGAAATTCGAACCGGGTGGCCAACCGGGTGGTGTTGAAGTCCCTGCTGGAAGAGCAGCTGGGCTCCAGGTCCGCCGCCGAGTGGTCGGAGCTGCTCAGCGTCGCCGGTGTGCCCGCGGGGAAGGTGAACTCGATTGTTGAGGCGCTGGAACTGGCGGACACGCTGGGACTCGCCCCCGTCGTCGAGATCGCCAATGCTGACGGGTCGCGGACCAGCCAGCAGGTCGCCAACCCCATCCACCTCTCCGGGACCCCCGCCCGGTACCGGCGCCCGCCGCCCCTACTCGGCGAGCACAATGGTGCCGCCTTTGACCTCCCCGCCGTTCCAGCGTTGCAACACCTACAGTGAAAGCAGGATCCTCAGTGACTTCCTCAACCGTTGAAAGCAGCACCATGACTGACATGTCAGACCTGATCGGTATTGAATCGCTCCTCTCCCCCGAGGAAATCAGTCTCCGCGAGACCGTCCGGTCGTTTGTGGACAGCGAGATCAAGCCGAACATCGCCCAGTGGTACGACGACGCCGTCTTCCCGATGGAAATCGTGCCGCAGATGGCCGAGCTGGGCCTGCTCGGCATGCACATCAAGGGCTACGGCTGCCCGGGTAAGTCCTCGGTGGAGTATGGGTTGGCCGCGATGGAGTTGGAGGCCGGCGATTCGGGTCTGCGGACCTTCGTGTCGGTGCAGGGTTCGCTGGCGATGAGCGCCATCTACAAGCACGGCTCGGAGGAGCAGAAGACCGAGTGGCTGCCGCAGATGGCTGCCGGGACCGCGATCGGTGCGTTCGGGTTGACCGAGCCGACTGCCGGGTCCGACCCCGGCGCCATGCAGACCTTCGCGAAGCGTGACGGGTCGGACTGGATCCTCAACGGCGCCAAGCGCTGGATCGGCCTGGCTTCGGTGGCGAAGCTCGCGATCATCTGGGCGATGACCGACGACGGCGTCCGCGGCTTCGTGGTGCCCACCGACAGCCTGGGCTTCGTGGCAACCCCGATCAAGCAGAAGCTCTCCATGCGGGCATCCATCCAGTGCGACATCACCCTGACAGACATCCGGTTGCCGGAGAGCGCGATGCTCCCGAACGCCAAGGGACTGCGTGGCCCGTTCGAGTGCCTGAATGAGGCGCGCTACGGCATCATCTGGGGCGCTATGGGTGCTGCCCGGGACAGCTACCTCACCGCTCTGGCCTACTCGCAGGAGCGTCTGCAGTTCGGGAAGCCACTGTCCGGTTACCAGCTGACGCAGGAGAAGCTGGTGAACATGGCGCTGGAGATCAACAAGGGCACGCTGCTCGCCCTGCAGCTGGGCCGGTTGAAGGACGCCGGAACCCTGCAGCCGTACCAGATCTCGGTCGGCAAGCTGAACAACTGCCGTGAGGCGATTGCGATCTGCCGCGAGGCGCGGGCGATGCTCGGCGGCAACGGTGTCACGCTCGATTACTCGCCCCTGAGGCACGCGAACAACCTGGAGAGCGTCAGGACCTATGAGGGCACCGACGAGGTGCACACCCTGATCCTGGGCAACCACATCACCGGCGTTCCCGCGTTCCGGTGAGCGACGGACGTCGGACAGATGTAGCCGAGTTATCCGGAGCATCGGTCCGCGTTGTCGCCTTGGCTGCCATCCAAGCCAAAGCTTGGTGTAACGGACACGATCGATCAGGTGGCCACCATACCGCCAGTACTCCCTCCAACCCGGTGAAGAATTCTGGTCAATCTCTGGAGACGGCGGGGGGATTTCGATCCCCAAGGCACCCAAAAGTAGGTGTGTCACTAGCTCACGGAGAAGTTGGCATGCCGTGCTTCGTACAAGTTGGGTTGCAAAGTCAGTCCTCATTTGAACTATGTGTACGGACGCACCACTTACCCTCACCGATGAGGATCACGCGCTAGGATCCCGGATCGCGGACTGAATAAGAAGAAGCCCGAATGACCCCTGCACCGTCCGGACGGGGATAGCCTTCACATAGGGAGATTTGAATGACCCAGAGGAAGATGGACCTCGCCACCGGCATCCGCAAGGGCTTGACCCACTACGGGGACGCCGAGTTCTCGTTGTTCCTGCGGAAGGCGTTCATCAAGGGCGCCGGATATTCCGACGACGCCCTCGACCGGCCGGTGATTGGGATCATCAACACGGGCAGCGGGTTCAACCCGTGCCACGGCAACATGCCGGCGCTGCTGGAGGCGGTGAAGCGTGGGGTGATGCTCGCTGGCGGGTTGCCGGTGGACTTCCCCACCATCTCCATCCACGAGAGCTTTTCGCAGCCCACCAGTATGTTCCTGCGGAACCTGATGTCGATGGACACGGAGGAAATGATCCGCGCCCAGCCGATGGACGCCGTTGTGCTGATCGGCGGGTGCGACAAGACGGTACCCGCTCAGCTGATGGGTGCCGCATCGGCGGGGGTTCCGGCGATATCGCTGGTAACCGGCTCAATGCTGACCGGCGGCTACCGGGGCGAGCGGGTGGGTGCGTGCACCGACTGCAGGGCGTTCTGGGGCAAGTTCAGGGGCGGGGAGATTTCCAAACCGGAGATCGACGACGTGAACTCGCGGCTGGTCGGCAGCGTCGGCACCTGCTCGGTGATGGGAACAGCCAGCACCATGGCCTGCCTGACCGAGGCGATGGGCATTGCGATGCCGGGTTCGGCGTCGGCTCCCGCGGTCACGGCCGACCGGGTGCGGATCGCCGAGGCGACCGGGACCCAGGCTGTTGCCCTGGCGGCGGCTGGCACGAAGATGGACACCATCCTGACGCAGGAGTCATTCGAGAACGGGTTGCGCGTGCTGCTCGCCATCGGCGGCTCCACCAACGCGATCATCCACCTGACCGCTGTGGCTGGCCGGTTGGGGATTCGGCTGTCGCTGGAGCAGCTGGACAGGATGAGCACTGAGACTCCGGTGTTGGTGGATCTGAAGCCGTCCGGGAAGTACTACATGGAGGACTTCCACCGTGCCGGCGGCGTGCCGGCAGTACTGCGTGAGCTCGGTTCTCTCATTCACCGTGATGTGCCGACCGTAACCGGTCGGACGCTGGGTGAAGAGATTGACGACGCCGGTCCCGGCTTCCCGCAGGACATCATCCGGCCGCTGTCCAACCCCGTGTATCCGGAGGGAAGCCTCGCATTCCTTCGCGGAAATCTGGCACCGGGTGGGGCGATCATCAAGCAGGCTGCCGTATCCCCTGCGTTGCTGGAGCACACGGGGCCTGCAGTGGTGTTTGAGAACACGGCGGACCTGGCGGCGCGGATCGATGATCCCGACCTGGACGTCACCGCCGATTCAGTGCTCGTGTTGAAGAGCATCGGTCCCGTGGGTGCGCCCGGCATGCCCGAGGCGGGGTACCTACCCATACCGAAGAAGCTTGCCTCCCAGGGTGTCCGTGACATGGTGCGGATCTCTGACGGTCGGATGTCCGGCACTGCGGCCGGCGCTGTGGTGCTGCATGTAACTCCCGAGTCAGCCGTAGGCGGTCCGCTGCGGCTGGTGCAGACCGGAGACACGATCACGTTGAGTGTGAGTCGGCGGCTGATCCAGTTGGAGGTGTCCGACGCTGAACTTAGCCGGCGTGAAGAAGCAATGGGTCCAGCAGCTCCGGTTGTCCCCGAACGCGGCTACCGGAAGCTGTTCGTTACCGAGGTCACTCAGGCCGACGAGGGCTGCGACTTCCGGTTCCTGCAAGGCTAAACATCTGGGCCGACCAGCTGCCTAGCCCTCGAGCGAGCGGGACGGCGAAGATGCTCCACGATCCCTGTGATGCTTTAAAGCGTCCGTCGGAACAGGCTGGGCCGTTGGCTGAGTGTCATGCAGACTTAGTGGATGGTGGCGAAGATCGCGGTTCTCTCGGACATTCACGGAATGCTTCCCGCGCTTGATCGGGTTCTTGCAGAGCCCGCAGTGCAGACAGCCGATCTGATCGTCGTGACGGGTGATCACACTTGGGGTCCACAACCGGCGGAAGTACTCGACCGCCTGACGGAACTCGGAGGGCGGGTGGTTCTTGTTCGCGGCAACGCTGACCGTGAGCTGATGCAAATGGCTCAAGGCATGGACGTGGGTCTCGATGACGATCCGTTGTCAGTCTGGGGCAGCCGCCAGCTGTCGCCCGAGCACATTAAGTTGCTCGAAGAAATGCCCGAGAGGGTGACCCTCGATGCGGCCGGTTTTGGATCAGTCCTGTTTTGCCATGCGACACCACGCGATGACGAGGAAGTCGTCCTTGTGGACAGCCGATTAGAGCGCTGGGAGCAGGTGCTTCAGGACGTTCCTATGGACGTCGAAACCATTGTTTTGGGACACACTCATATGCCGTTTACGCGGCTCGCAGGTAACCGGCTGATGATCAATCCGGGCAGTGTCGGCCTTCCATACGGACGACCGGGCGCCCATTGGGCGCTCCTTCACGACGGAGCAGTGACGCTTACTCGGACACTGATCGACGTTGAGGAACTCATTGAAGAAGTCACCGAAGGGTCGACGTTCCCTGAGGTCACCGGTTGGCTCGACGAGATGATCCGGCAGGCCGCGTCGGATTCCGAAGCTCTCAAAGCCTTTGCGCCCAGAGACGGACGTGCGTCCCAGTAGACCGTCCATTAGCGTGCTTCCGATCAACTTCGAACATTGACGCTGGACGTCACGCAGACTTGAACCGCAGGGCTACCAATTCACGCGTCCTCACCACATCAACCTTGCCAGCCGTCCGCTCGATGAGCGCTGCGGCTAACCGTTTCGGCCAAAGCACCTCAACGCCACGAGTCGAGAACGCACCACCGATGAGGGGCCAGTCTGCTTCGACAAAGCACAGCGCCCCGGTGACCGGAACATCGCCGACAACCTCCCGCACAACGTCTACTTGTTTGAGCATCCCATCGACCAGCTTGGTGCAATCACGCCGACCAACCAGGAGCTTCTCGACGCGTGGGCGGACGAGGCCACCCTCGATCTTCAATTCAGGCCTTCCCTTGTACCGCTTGGCATCAATCACCCAGATTCCGCCGGAAGTGATGGCGATGTGGTCGATGTTGGCCTTCGAACCGGGGATGCGCCGGTCGTGCAGGACAGCTAGGCCATCGGCTGCCAGGGCATTTAGCCGAGCGCCAAGGCGTTCCTCACCGATCGCGCCGCGATCCCAGGACTTGGTGTGCGTCCGCTCGTCAGAGAGAGCGACGGCGAGACCGCCGAGGCGACCCCACTTCTCGCGGAGCTTTTCTTCGTCCTTCGCCTTACGGCGGTCATATTCGCGTCGGGCGGACGCCCCGGCTACTCCAGACTCAGTAGTTAGCGATTCACCACAAGGAGGTTGCAAGTCAGGGGACGTGGTTTCCGTAGTAGTCGCGGCGGCACATGCCAAGCAGCGGACGGTCTTCGTCTCGCTCTGATAGATCGCTTCCGTCCCCGCCGGAAGAGACGCACCGCACAGCCGACATGATCCGGCATACCGAAGCCTCATTTGCTTCATGAGAATGCATTATGGATTCTGAGCGCGGACCAAGCCTGCCTATAGATCTCGGCGGTTAAGCCGCGGATACGCTTTGCCATGGCTCAATCCTCACCCATGTCAGGACTATTCGGAGTATGCCGCGCAGCGCCGTTGTCCTCGTGATCATTCAAAGCCCTGAGCCGATTTCAACTGAAATCGAGCCAGCTACGCTGTAGCGAAGTCGTACCGCCCGTAACCGGTCCCCTTCACCGCGACACTTTTTCGCCGCTCCCCCGGCGACAAAAATTCCATACAGAACCTCGGTTCTAGGATTCGCGTTTACCCCGCCCGTTAAATTGTCTCGCTTAGGTAGCACAAACGCTACGGTAGGACCCATGGCCGGACACATCATCGGATACGCACGCGTCTCCACCAACGAACAAGACCTCACCGCCCAACGCAACGGGTATAACTGTTAGCCAGGAATGGCGGTTAATCGCAGCTTCAGTTGGCGGTCCTGTCGTCCTATTCAGCGATCCCTGACTGGGACTGATTTAGTGCATGCTGGTGGGATGCAACCGGACCGGCATAAGTGGAGAAATACACTCGCGGAGGTCATCGCGCTGATCAACGACTTGGATCCGTACGGCCTCGAGCCTGGCACTGCAGCCGGCGCACCGCAGGACGAGTACGAAGCTGAGGCGAGCCCCATAACTAGCTTGCTGCTCAACAACAGATCAGTCAGCAGGAATCAAGTGGATGCAATCTGGCAGGACTGGTTCCAGGAATCACTCAGCCAAGTCATCGGTGATGCGGAAGCGGAACGCTTCTGCGTCAGCCTCAACTCGCTGAACGACTCGCCCTAGCGTTCATTGCCGCACATGGGTTTGCAAGCTCCGTTGTCGCAGTGAGGGATCCGCCTGCGGGACGATCGGCTGATCGACCTTATGGAACGCTGGATGCGACAAAGGGATGGGGATACGGGGACGGTCTGGCGTATGCAGACCCGGGCACGATCCCGCCAGCCCAAACCAGACAAATAGAAGCTCAGGGGATGCAATCGGGGACGGTTTAGGAGCACCCTTCTTCTTCGCCAACCAGGATCATTCTCATGTCGGTGTCGGCCGTGAACTCACGGGTACCGTCGGAATAGGTAATCCGCATGGCCTCCGCTTCTCCATCGACTCCTGGGTTCGGGAGGGACAACGCAACGACCACATTCGCCTGCTCACCAGGGCCTAAGGTGGAATTCTCGAGTATTCCGCGCCGCTCCCAGGCGGCTTCCTCTTGAGGAGTATCAGCCACAGTGCTCGTGCCCCCAAGAACGTCGTCATCGCCCTCAGGGTTTATCACCATGAGGTAGCTCTCTTCGAGAGTGAGATCGGTGGCTTCGACTAGTTCCAAGCTGGTGAACGTTAGCTCCCGATCGCCTTCGTTCAGAACGATATCCCCAAGGGCCGTAAAGCCTTCCATCTGTGCAGGAGCGCACAGCTCATCTTGGTCCTCTCCCGCGTCGAGCGGCCCATTTGTCCCTACCGAACATCCGGTACAGAGGGCAACAGTGGCAATGACGACGGTGAGTTTGAAATATCTCCTATGAGATCCACCTTGCATCGTCAGGTCGGCGAGAGTAGGACGAAAGTTTTTATTCATTGAATACCCTTCAGGTCGAGCTATTCCATCGGGGCAATAGTTAGTGGGCCGACCTAAGCCGACCCACAATATGTCTCACACCCCCATCTCGCATGAGACGTAAGTGAAGTAAATCACCCAATCATTCAGAGAACAACGTAATAGGGGAAACTTCCACACAGAGTGTCGCGCCGAGCGGCCCTGAACGAGCTTATGTTAACGCCAGCCGAAAGTAGGGCCAGGAACGCCAACTGAAAATAGGGCCACCGACCATGATGGAAGGTGATCAATTTGGATGATTGGGCGAAGATACGCCACCTGTTTTCGACGGGTCAGCACTCGAAGCGTGAGATTGGCAGGATCGTGGGGGTTTCCCGCGGAACGGTGGATCGGGCGTTGGCATCGGATCGGGTGCCGAAGTATCAGCGGGCGTCTGGGGCGTCGAGTTTCGACGCTTTCGCTCCGAGGGTGCGCGAGTTGTTGGTGAAAACCCCGACAATGCCAGCGGCGACACTGGCGGAGCGGGTGGGCTGGTCTGGATCGGCGTCACTGTTCCGGGCCAAGGTCGCCGCAATCCGGCCCGAGTACGCGCCGCCGGACCCGGCGGATCGTCTGGTCCATGAGCCGGGGTTCCAGGTCCAGTGTGATTTGTGGTTCCCGCATGAGCCGTTGCCCGTGGGCGAGGGCCAGCACGACACTCCGCCGGTGCTGGTGATGACGTCGGCGTTCTCGGGATTCATCCAGGCCCGGATGCTGCCCTCCCGGACGACCCCTGACTTACTTGGCGGAATGTGGGCCCTGATCCAGGACGCGCAGGCGGTCCCGGCGCGCCTGTTATGGGACAACGAATCCGGTATCGGCCGTCGCCAGCCAACGGAGCCAGTGGCCGCGTTCGCCGGGTCTCTGGGGTTGGAAGTTCGGTTACTTCCACCGAGGGACCCGGAGTCCAAGGGCATGGTGGAGCGGATGAACAGGTTCTTCCGGCAACGCTTCATGCCGGGCCGGAACTTCGCC
>NZ_JBTNDW010000013.1:0-93658 GCF_054510775.1 Arthrobacter sp. TMT4-20
GGAACAAGAAAAAAAAAGCGAGAAACACCAAAAAACAAGGAAAAAAAACAAAAAAAAAAAAAGAAGGTGCTCCCCCCCAAACAGTGTCCGGCCACCACTTTTTTGCCCAGAAGCTACTGTGTCGAGTGGCTACATTGTCGAGTGGCTACATTGCTGGGCCCGCCACGAGAATCCCATCGGTATCGGCATACACGGTCCCTCCGGGGGTGAAGATGACCCCTCCAATCGCCACCGGCACGTCAATCTCGCCGACGCCGTTCTTGACGCTCTTGCGGGGATTGCTGCCGAGTGCCTTCACGCCGAGGGGCAGCCCAGCGAGCACCGCGCGGTCACGGATTGCACCGTTGATGATGACGCCGTTCCACCCGTTCTTCACCGCGATCTCCGCAATCATGTCTCCCATCAGCGCCCGCTCAAGTGAGCCACCGCCGTCGACGACGAGGACCGCGCCCGCACCAGGCGTGGAAAGGACCGACTTCAGCACCACGTTGTCGTGATAGCACTTCACGGTGCGTATCGGTCCGCTGAAAGCCTGCTCCTCTCCCAGATCCTGGAACTGGATTGAAACTGATTGAACGGTGTCTCCGAACTGGTCGTAGAGGTCCGCGGTGGATAGGTCCATGTTCTTCTCCTGATCGGTGGTTTGAGATTGTGAAAGATCAACCCGAGTGGGCCTCAAGAAAGCTGTACACCTCGGTCTCATCTACCCCGGGGAACGCGCCGGGCGGCATTGCGGCCAGCAGATGTGAGTGCGCCCGGGCGCTCGGCCAGGCGTGACCTGCCCAATTTTCAGCCAGCGACGACGGCGGACGCCGGCAGCACGCCTCATCCGGGCAAAAGGACTTCTCCCTCATGGTGGTGTCCCTGCCCCTGAACCACTTCACATGCGCATACGGCACCCCGATGCTCAACGAGAACTCCCCGCTCGCTGACCGTTCGGTCCGGGCCGTGCACCAGTAGGTGCCGCTGGGTGTATCCGTGTACTGGTTGTAGGCGCGGAATTTGTCAGCCACCTCAAACACCACCCGTGAAGTCCAGCGTTTACAGGAGGGCTGGCCTTCAATGGCACCCGTGTGGTCCTGGGGAAAGGTGACGCCGTCGTTCTCATAGGCTTTGTAGATGATCCCGCTCTCATGGGTCTTCTGAAAATGGGTGGGGATGCCCAGGTGCTCGGTGGCGAGGTTGGTGAACCTGTGCGCCGCAGTCTCATAGGACACGGCAAACGCGTCCCGGATGTCCTCCACGGCAATCTCCTTCGCCGCTTTCGAGCGCTGCAGGAACTCCACCGCAGGCTTCTCCGGCAGCAAAAGTGCCGCGGCAAAGTAGTTGGTGGCCACTCGCTGCCTGAGGAACTCCCGATAATTTTCAGGCGTCTGGTGGTCCAGCACGTAATGCCCGAGCGCCTGCAGCAGCACCGAGCGCGGATCGTGGTCAGTGCGCTGGGACTGGGTCAGGTAAATTCTGCGGTTCTTCAAATCGGTGACAGAACGAGTTGAATGCGGCAGGTCGCCCACGTGATGGAGGGTGAACCCCAGATGGGCGGCGATGTCGGCAATCAGGTGCTGGGACATCGGCCCAGCGGTGTGCCCCACCGAATCCAGCACCCGTTGCGCCTCGGCCTCGAGTTCGGGGAAGTAGTTGTTCTGTTTGCGCATCTCGCGCCGCAGCTCGGCGTTGGCCCGACGGGCCTCCTCCGGGGTGGCCACCTGCTCATTGAGCCGGCGCTCCAACTCGCCCTGAAGGCCCACCAGCGATTCGAGAACCTCCATCGGCAGCCGTGAGGAAATCCGCACCTTCGGCAGCCCGAGCGCCCCGTACAGCGGGCCGCGCTGCGCCCGCTCCAGCTCGATCTCCAGTGCTGCCCTCCGGGTGGGAGGTTCCGCGCCCAACAGCTGGTCGATGCCTACCCCGAGGGCCGACGCGAGGCCCTGCAGCATCCCCAGCTTTGGTTCACGTTTGCCGTTTTCGATCAGCGACAGCTGCGACGCGACGGTGCCGACGACGGCGCCCAGGTCATCGAGCGTCATCCCCTTCGCTTTCCGGAGATGTCGGATCCGTCGGCCCAGGCTGATCGCGTCGAGGTCGTCCGGCGCGCCGGCGCCCGCCTCAGCGGCTCCACCGGATTCTGGTCGGTTCCAGGTGGCTGGTTTGATCGGCATGTTGGTCATTTATTGAGGTTACGCGAAGAAGTGCGTTTTTTGCCAGCAGTTTCGGCTAGGCAAGGGGTTGAAATGAGAGAAAGGTTGGTTTTACGAAGCCAACGAACACTTCACGCACTCGAATCAACGGCTCAGGGAATTCAAAGGAGAATGCAATGACACAGGACCAGACCACCCCACAGGCCCACACAGCATCGACAGGCCAGAGCGCCGAAGGATCGGCCGAGCGGGAGCTGGAACTCGAGTGGTCGGCCAATTCCCGCTGGGATAACGTCACGCGCGACTACTCGGCGTCCGACGTCGTCCGCCTTCGCGGCCGGGTCCAGGAGGAGCACACCCTCGCCCGGCGCGGCGCCGAGAAGCTGTGGACGCAGCTGACCGAACAGGCCCGCACCGGTGAGTACACCCACTCGCTTGGCGCGCTGACCGGTAATCAGGCGGTGCAGCAGGTCAAGGCGGGCCTGAAAGCAATTTACCTGTCCGGCTGGCAGGTCGCCGCCGACGCCAATAACTCCGGGCACACCTATCCGGACCAGTCACTGTACCCCGCCAACTCGGTGCCCACCGTGGTGCGCCGCATCAACAACGCACTGCTGCGTGCGGACCAGATCGACTTCGCCGAAGGGGTCCAGACGGTGGAGGACTATTTGGTTCCCATCATCGCCGACGCCGAGGCAGGCTTCGGCGGTCCACTCAACGCTTACGAGCTGATGAAATCGATGATCCAGGCCGGCGCTGCTGGCGTTCATTGGGAGGACCAGCTCGCTTCGGAGAAGAAGTGCGGGCACCTCGGCGGTAAGGTACTTATCCCGACCCAGCAGCACGTCCGCACCCTCAACGCCGCCCGGCTCGCCGCCGACGTCGCTGGGACGCCGTCAGTAGTAATTGCTCGCACCGACGCCGAGGCCGCGACCCTCATCACTTCCGACGTCGACGAACGGGATCAGCCGTTCATCACCGGCGAGCGCACCTCCGAGGGCTTCTACAAGGTGCGCAACGGCCTCGAGGCGTGCATTGCCCGGGGACGGGCCTACGCGCCGTATGCGGATCTGCTGTGGATGGAAACCGGAACCCCCGACCTTGACCTGGCGCGCAAGTTTGCTGAGGGCATCAAGTCGGAGCACCCGGACCAGATGCTGGCGTACAACTGCTCGCCGTCGTTCAACTGGAAAAAGCACCTCGACGACGCAACGATCGCCAAGTTCCAGCGGGAGCTCGGCGCGATGGGGTTCACCTTCCAGTTCATCACCCTGGCAGGGTTCCACGCGCTCAACTACTCGATGTTCGACCTGGCCGAGGGCTACGCCCGCGACGGCATGAGCGCGTACGTCGAACTCCAGGAGCGCGAATTCGCTGCCGAGTCCCGGGGCTACACCGCCACCAAGCACCAGCGTGAGGTGGGAACCGGCTACTTCGACCAGGTTGCCACCGCCCTCAACCCCACGGGCAGCACCTTCGCCCTGGCCGGATCCACCGAGGCGCAGCAGTTCCACTAACCCCCGCTGTACGCCCCGCTCCACACCCCATCCCTACTCCGTCCCACGCCCCACCCCGGCCCCCACCTAAGATGGCCGGGGCTGGGGGCGGGGCACCCACATTTTCCCAGGAGGCACACCATGAACAACCTGATCACTCTCAACGGCGTTACCCTGACGGCGCCGGCCGTGCGCCGCCAGGACGAAATCCTCACCCCGGAAGCCCTCGACTTTCTCCGGAAACTGCACCAGTCGACGGCCAGCCGCCGGCAGGAACTCCTGCACCTGCGGCAACAGTCCCGCGCCAGGATCTCCAACGGCACCGATCCGCGTTTCCTCCCCGAGACCAAACACATTCGCGACGACGACGGCTGGCGGGTTGCGCCGGTCGCCCCGGGCCTGGAGGACCGCCGGGTGGAGATCACCGGACCCGTCGACCGGAAAATGACCATCAACGCCCTCAACTCAGGCGCCAAGGTGTGGCTTGCGGACATGGAGGACTCCTCCACTCCCAGCTGGTCCAATGTCATCAACGGGCAGCTCAACCTGCGCGACGCGCTGGCGGACCGCATTAGCTTCACCTCTCCGGAGGGGAAGGAATACCGGTTGGGTGAGGATCGGCCGACCATCGTGGTGCGCCCCCGCGGCTGGCACCTGCCCGAGAAGCACCTGCTGATCAACAACACCCCGATCGCCGGCGGCCTGGTCGACTTTGGATTGCATTTCTTCCACAACGCCCGGACGCTCATCGCCCAGGGCCGGGGCCCTTACTTCTACCTGCCGAAGATCGAGAACCATCTCGAGGCACGGCTCTGGAATGACATTTTCGTCCAGGCCCAGCAACTGTTGGGGCTGCCCCAGGGCACTATCCGCGCCACGGTGCTGATAGAAACGATCACCGCCGCGTTCGAAATGGAGGAAATTCTGTACGAACTGCGCGAACACGCCGCCGGTTTGAACGCTGGCAGGTGGGACTACATCTTCTCGGTGATCAAGAACTTCAGGACCCGCGGACCCCGCTTTGTCCTCCCCGACCGGTCCATGGTGACCATGACCGCGCCTTTCATGCGTTCCTACACGGAGCAGCTGGTGCGAATCTGCCACCGCCGGGGCGCCCACGCGATTGGCGGCATGTCGGCCAACATCCCGAACCGGCGAGACGAAGCAGCGAACGCCGTCGCACTGGAAAAGGTGAGGGCAGACAAGACCCGGGAAGCGAACGACGGTTTCGACGGTTCCTGGGTAGCCCACCCGGACCTGGTTCCGGTGGCGATGGAGGTGTTCGACGCCATCCTCGGCGAGCGGCCCAACCAGCTGACCAAGCTGCGCGACGACGTCCTCCCCGACGACAAGGCACTGCTCAACATCGCAGGCACCCCCGGGGTCATCACCGAGGCCGGGATCCGCGAGAACCTTGAGGTGGGCGTGAGGTACATCGAGTCGTGGTTGCGTGGCAACGGGGCTGCGGCGATCAACTCCCTGATGGAGGACGCTGCAACGGCCGAGATTTCGCGGTCTCAGATCTGGCAGTGGATCTACTCGGGCGCCGTCACCGACGACGGCGAGGCCATCACCCACGGGTGGGTCGCCGAGCTGCTGGAGGAGGAGTTCGCGGCGATGGAGCGTTTTGACGGCGACCGTTTCGACGACGCCCTGGCAATCTTCGAGGAGGTTGCCCTTGGTGAGGAATTCCCCACGTTCCTCACCGTCCCTGCCTACGCCCGCTACCTGCACGAGAACCGCGAGCTGGCGACGGTCTAGACCGATCCTCACCGCACCCCGCCGCTCCTCCACCGCGGGGTGCGGTGAGGGTGCGGCGCGGCTGCGGTGGGGTGTAGCGGGAATACCCCGGAGCCAACTCCGCGTTGTGCGATGTATGCAGATTGAAATTTGGTCAGACGTCAAGTGCCCCTGGTGTTTCGTCGGCAAGCGCCGGTTTGAGACCGCCCTCGCCGGCTTCGAACACCGCGATCAGGTCACCGTGACCTGGAAGAGCTTCCAGTTGGACCCGGATCTCCCGGATCACTATGACGGCACCGAACAGCAGTACCTCGCTGAACGCAAGGGTATCTCCGAAGACCGGATCCGCGAGATGTGGGACAGCCTGTCCGCCTCGGCCGCCGGCGAGGGACTGAACTTCAGGTTCGAGGACGTTGTGGTGGGCAACAGTTTCACCGCCCACCGGTTCCTGCACCTGGCCAAATCCCAGGGGCTCGGCGACGCCGCCAAGGAGGCCATCCTGTCCGCCCACTTTGAACAGGGCAAAGACACCTCGGACACGGACTTCCTGGTGGAGCTCGGCAAGGAGATCGGCCTCACGGAGCACGACGTGCGGGCCACCCTCGGCACAGACCGGTTCGCCGACGACGTCCGCCACGATATTGCCGAGGCACGCACGCTCGGGATCAGCGGGGTACCGTTCTTCGTCATCGACCGGAAGTACGGCATTTCCGGAGCCCAGCCCGCCGATCTGTTCGCCGAGGCGCTCACCACCGCGTGGCAGGAAGCGAACCCGCTGACCCTCGTGAATCCCGCCGGATCCGCCACGGCCTCCGCCGACGGCGAAGCCTGCGGGCCGGAGGGCTGCAACTAACCTGCAGCTAGGGGGCAGCCGGGGTCGATTCCGGTGCACCCGTCGTGGACTCGGCCTCGGCAGACGCCGTCGTCGGGTCGGTGCACACCAATCCGGCCGGAGTTTCATCCAGCTCGGCTTCAGCGATGAGACCCTCGTACCCTGAGCCGACGACGACGTCGACGGTCGCGTCAGTGCGCTCATCCTCCACGAAGATGGTTCCCGGAATCTGGCGCTGCACGGTGAAGGCATTCGCGTAGCCCTCTGGCCCGGCAACCACGATGGCGGTCATGCCGACCCGGTTCACCTTGCGGTTGCCGATCTCACCCAAGACGAATGCTCGCTCCGCCAGGCCCTCACCGACCGAACCGGCCAGACCGGAAATGGTTGTGCTGTTGTACAGGTTCACGGTGACGGCCGAAGGGGACTGCACCTCGAACGGTCCCGCCGGGCAGGTGTACGTCGGCTCCAGGTCCGGTTCCAGCGCAGCGATGCGGATGTCTCCACGGTTGATTCCTATCGCAACGAAAACCGCCGCGGCGAGGAGAGCAACCAGTACGACCAGAACCACCCCGTGGCGGAGCCGGCGCATGTAAATGTGCGGGCGCTCCACCTCCCCCGTGTCTGCGAAGACGCTGTCCAGGTCGTTTTCAGTAACGATCCGGTGGCCGTGCCATTCAATGGGGTTTTTCTTGGACTTTTTGGTCTCGTGCCGGTGCGGGGGCTGGTCAGTCATTGATCACCAGCACGCGCGCGTGCAGAATGGTTCGTTGATGCAGGGCCGTGCGGACGGCACGGTGCAGCCCGTCTTCCAGATAAAGCGTCTCGTTCCACTGAACCACGTGCGGGAACAGGTCACCGAAGAATGTTGAATCCTCGGCGAGGAGCGCCTCGAGGTCGAGGGTGGTTTTGGTGGTCACCAGTTCGTCCAGCCGTACCTGTCGGGGTGCCACACCCGCCCAATCCTTGGGGGTCACATAACCATGGTCAGGGTAGGGGCGTCCTGCGCTTACGGCTTTGAAGATCACCAATACAGACTAGAGAACATCATCGGGCAATGGAACATGAGCCGCACCTAACGGTCCTTAGTGGCCGAAAGGTTACGTTCAGCCGTCAGGTAGCGATGATTGGCACAGTGCGCTTCGCAAGGATTTCGCCGGTAATCCAATCCTCCCATTCCACGCGCAGTTCGTACCGGCCGGGAGTGGGAGGCAGCAGCATGACGTCGTAACGTTCGGCTGCCCCGAAACACAGCACGCTGGTGAGCAGCGGATAACCCGCTGCCGAGCAGGGGGGAGAAGGTACCCCTGGCACAGAGGTGTCCCTGAAGGGCCGCCCGTCATGGGCAATGATCTCGGCAATCTGCGCTGGGTTCCCCTCCGCATCAGTGAAGTACATCCGATTGGGCAGATAGTTGGCGTTCAGAATCCGCAGGAGGGTGGGCTTTCGTCCCCCCGGAATCACGTTGGCCTGGATGGTCGAGAGGCTCCAGACGCGGTCATCAGTGTCACCCGGGTCCGCCAGATTACCTCCCAGCAGATAGAAGTGCTTGGGCTCAAATCGATTCAAACCGACGTCCTCGCCGGACAGTCCGGCAGCATGGTCCATCTCATGCCAGCGGGCATCCACCGAATATGGAACGAGGATGCATTCCGTCGCGATGTCGTACTCGGGTCCGTCCACGAAGGCTCTGCGGGCTCCTGGGCTCACCGGATAGTCGGGATGCATCGTTGGGTCAATCACCAGGGCACCGAACATTCCCATCTGGGCGTGCAAAACCGTGTTTACGTGGCAGTGATAAAAGTAGGTTCCCGCCGCCCCATAGTTGGGGTCCCCGGGCCTCCCCAGTTCGGCCTGCCACTGGTAGGTGTAGGTATCTCCAATCTCGAAGGAGGTGTGACCTACGCCGTCGTTGCGTGGGTCCGGCTCCATGCCGTGCCAATGGATAGTGTGAGCTCCTTTACTCGGAGTAAAGGTTGCGTGGAATATCTCGCCCTCTTTGGGCCGCAGCGTCGGTCCCGGTAGGCTTCGCCCGGAATTTTCCGATTCGAAACTCCAGATCAAGAATATATTTCCGTCATCAAATTCAAGATCCCGGGAAAAGAATTTCAAAACCACTTCTGTTTGCGGGGTTTGTAGAAATTCTGTGACGGGGTTATCCACATCCATCTGGTCTGAACTGAAGTCCACCTGACTGCGGAAGCGGTGTCTCGGCGTCTCGTCATCGTTGACAGGGGGGACAGGTGTAGGTGCGGGAGTAGGCGATGCAGTAACTGTGGGAGTGGGAACAGGCGTAGCAGGTGCGCTGGCTGTAGCCGAAGGAGTTGCTGTTGCTGTTGCACTCGGACTAGGGGTCGGCTTCCTACGAGCAGCCTCCCGAGCCTTCTTCTCCGCCTCCTTACGCTTCTTCTCAGCAGCCTCCCGGGCCTTCTTCTCCGCCTCCTTACGCTTCTTCTCAGCAGCCTCCCGAGCCTTCTTCAACGCCTCCTTACGCTTCTTCTCAACAGCTTCCCGGGCCTTCTTCTCCGCCTCCCGCTGGCGTTTGGCAAGCTCCTCCTCCCGCTCTGCCTGGCGTTTAAACGTCGAGGTGCGGCGATCATCGCGTCTACTGGGTACTTGAACGTTGGTCATGGTCCTGTTCCTATAATTGGTGCCTTCAGCGTCCAGTGGGCAACCAGCCCTCCGGGGTACATACCTCCAGCGGCCGTCTGCGACGGTTCGGCGTGGCAGTGCATCGGGTATTCCCAATCTGTTGTCCGCGCAGCCCAGACCGCGTTCACGGCATCCGGGGGCCGCTTGATGGGGAGAATGCAATCCTTACGATCCATCGGTTCCAGCTCAACGACGTCCTCCCATTGCTGAATCACAACATGGCCCTCCTGATCCACCAGTCCCCTATCACGCGGCCAGTTGTAGTTATTCCTTCCCACAGTCCACAGGTGATTACCATGAAAATGCATCTGATGGAACACAATTCCCGGATTGACCATTCGCACTAGTTGTCCACCGCGAAGGGTCCCCGCCTCGGTGCCTTCCCCAAACTGCCGCACATCCAGTTGGCGTGGATACCCTGAGATCAGGGTTTCCTCCTCCCTCTCCAGGTTCAGTGCGTCATTAGTGGTGATGCCGAGCGATTCATAGCCGCTGCGTCCGTTGAGCGTGAAGTAGCGCGGTACGGCTTTGGTCTGCAAAGGATCCACAGTCCCCCCGGAGGCCTCGATCTCAGCCCACACGGAATCAACATCGTGGCAGATCCATAGCCATTGCCGTTCGAAAGATGCGAGGTCCTCCCCGATGGCCCACTGATGGTCCGGATGGATAACCAGCAGGACCCCGAAGAGACCCAGAACCCGTTCCACTGGCTGATTGGTCGGGTCAGCGTATATATACGCCCCGGGAGCCGGTGCGTCGACTTCGAGCAGTGCGCTGCCTGCCGGATCAATGGCCCCGGTACTGACGTTGCCGTGATTGGGGCCTGCCCCATGCAGAGTAAACTCATGAGGTTTGGACAGCCGGTTGTGCACCCGAAGGCGAATTCTGCTTCCCACTTCGGCGATGATAGTTCGTTGTGGAAAATAGCTCGCCCAGTAGTTGCGGCGGATGAAGTACTGCCCCGGGTTAGCCGGATCCGGGCCGTAAGGGAGCGGAGTCCCTTCCGGTGGAAGAACGGCGTCCAAAGGGTAACTTCGGCTCTCCACTAGCCGCCCATCGGCTGTGAACACCTTCGGAACAATAGTCAGGCTAGGCTTGGCGTCGTTGACGTCAGTAGGACGATCTCCAAATCCCCGGTGATACACCAGTGAGGCATCGACCATTTTCAGGTAGCCATCGTTGATGTACAGATCTAACACCCCTGGAAGTGGATTGACCGCGAGAGGCCGGGTCGATGCAATTACACGAGCCTGCGCTGGCTTGGAAGCCTGCCCGTAAAGCAGCGCCGCTGCTCCCACGCTTGCGGCGGCTCCATATCGAAGGAAGTCCCAGCGGCCCAGCTGACCGGCAGTCGCCTCAAGCTCAGTCGGTTTCGCCACGTTCCCGACGCTGGTTTTCGCGGTTTCCTCGATGTCAGTCATGATCCACCGCCAGCGAACCAGGCCGATGGAGCACGGACGGCAGTTCGAGGGTCAGCGGGGCCCCGCCGCCCCAAGGGTCGGTGAACTCAGCGGAGAGACTCGTCTCATCTGAGGGCACCAGGAAATTGATCCACAGGGATGTTGTCGATCCGGCTGGTAGCGGGCCAGTAACAGCTTCCGCGTCTCGGTTCGTCACGGTGGGTCCATCCACCCCGATCTGCAGCCGCAGTTGGCCTGGGGCAAAGAGAACTGGCCGGTCGAAGTCGTTGCGGACCTCTAATCGGAGGGCCAAATGTTCCCCCCAGGTGCTGTTGGTTGGTTGAACCGTGTTGCCAACCGCACCGTGGCTGGCGTGGGCGGTATTGGACAGCTTTAGTGCGCCGTTGTCGCCTGAACCGGTCGCCGGCAGAAACCTCAACTGCCGCTCCGCCTCGGTCAGTCGAACGCTGCCGAAGGAGGTCTTGACTCCCGGCGGATTGGCAGAGGTACCGGCTGCCAGCAGGCCGCCCGCTGCCGCTGTGCCAGCCACCGTGACCCCGACCAGCACACCAAAGACACGGCGAGTCAGGCCCGGGCTCTCATCGGCCGTGCAACCTACCTCACTGACTATCCCTGCGTCGCCAATTGATTGCGATACTTCCCCTAACAGTGTGGTCATCGGTCTATCCGCTCTTAACAGTGACTTCTTCGGGTATTAACTGTCACCGCTCAATTTTCACTTCGGCACCTTGTAGAAAACATGGAGAATAGGTGTATGCCTGCTACGATCACTCACCCGCTGACCGGACTGTTACTGGATGTCGACGGACCAATCGCGAGTCCCGTGTCCCGGACCGTACGGCCGGCGATCATCAAGGACCTGATGACCCTCGCCGCCGCCGGGTGGCCGGTCATCTTCAACACGGGGCGGTCTGATTCGTTCATCCGCAGCGAGGTGATGGAGCCGATGCTGGCGGCGGGGATCCCCGAGGGTGTGGTGTTCCACGCCATCTGCGAGAAGGGGGGCGTGTGGTTCAGCTTCGACCGGTCGGGGGCGGGCGAACTGCATGTCGACCAGGCTCTGGCGCTGCCGAAGGAGTTCGGGGCAGGGATCCGCGATCTGGTGGCGGAAAAGTACTTTGGGCACATGTTTTTCGATGAGACCAAATACGCGATGGTGTCGGTGGAACAGCACATTGAGGTGGACAACACCGACTACCTGGCTGAGCAGGCCGGGTTCGACGCCGACGCGCTGGCCCTGATGCGGTCCTTCGGGATGGGGGTTTGCCGGTTGGCCCACCATGCACCGGACAGCGATGACAACATTGACTACCGGATCGACCCGACCATCATCTCCACCGACATTGAATCGGTCCGTCTCGGCAAGGACCTCGGCGCCGAACGGGCCCTGGCCCTGCTCGGCCAGATTCCGTCCCGCTGGCGGACGGTCGGGGATTCACGGACCGACTACGCGATGGCCGATTACCTCCACGAACACGGGTACGACGTCGCCCATGTTGACGTCCGGCCCGCCGATGGGGTCCCTGAGACTCCGTACCCCGTGCTCACCGAGGATCACCTGACCAACGACGACGCCGGAGCCGCCTTCCTGGCCCGCTGCGTGCGATCGTTGCAGACCGCCAGCGAGGAACCGGCACGCAGTTAGGCTGCCTTATCGAGGGCACCCTCGATCGCCGCGACAACCTCTGCCGACTCTGGCTCAACCGTCGGAGCGAATCGCGCCACCACCGAGCCCTGATCATTCACCAGGAACTTCTCGAAGTTCCACTTCACCATGCCGGGCAGGATTCCGTTCTTGAACTTGGTCAGCTCCGAGTACAGCGGGTGCTGATTCTTTCCGCGCACGTCGGCCTTCTTGGTCAGCGGGAACGTGACGTCGTAGGTGGTGGAGCAGAAGGACTGGATGTCCTCGTCGGTGCCGGGCTCCTGGCTCATGAACTGGTTGCAGGGCACTCCGACCACCACAAATCCCTGGTCCCGATACTTCTGGTACAGGTTTTCCAGCCCCCCGTACTGCGGGGTATAGCCGCATTTCGACGCAACATTCACCACCATCACCGTCTTGCCCTTGAAATCGCCGAACGACCTCTCGGTGCCATCGTTCATGGTCAGAGGGATGGAATGCAGATTCGTTGGTGACATGGATACTCCCGGTAGGCGACTGCTTAGCATTCGTACGGTAACAGCCAGCGGATGGGCCTAGGCAATAATGAAGGAGTGGCCTCACTTAGAATCACCGGGCTAACCGCCTGGCGAACCCAGCTCCGCAAGACCTTCACCGGCAACGCGGAGGTCCCACCAGCCTGGGCGGAGAAGCTGGACGAGGGCGACGACGTCGGCTACTTCCCGCCGTCGTCAGCGGCCTGGGCGGTGCACGGGTCAATGACCCCCCTGGTCGGCGGGATCCGGGCGCTGCTGCTGCAGGCCCTGCACCCGGGTGCGATGGCGGGCGTCCACGACTTCTCCCGGTACCGCGAGGACCCACTCGGCCGCCTCGCCGGCACCATCCAGTGGATTTTCACCGTCACCTACGGCTCAGCCGAAACGGCGAAGGCCGGTTCGGCCTGGGTGCAGCGGCTCCATCAGCGGGTCACTGGTACCTACATCGACAGTAGGGGTGTCACCCAGCCCTACTCGGCGGGTTCCCCCGATCTGCTGCGCTGGGTACATCTGGCCTTCACTGACGCTTTTCTGGCGTCGCATCTGGCGTATGGGCCGCCGATTCCCGGCGGTGCCGACAACTATGTGGCTGAGTGGGCACAGGCCGGGCGACTCATGGGGGTCACCGATCCGCCGGAGTCGGCGGCTGAATTGGCAGCGCAACTGGCAGCGTTCGACGACGAACTGGTGTGCGGCCCTCAAGTCACCGAAGCGCTCCGGTACATCAAACGTCCGCCGCTGCCGATGTCACAGCGATTCGGCTACCGGGTGTTGTTCGCAGGGGCCGTGGCCACCCTCGAACCCCGCCACCGGGACCTGTTAGGGCTCCGTGTTCCGTCGCTGGGGCCCATTCCGCTGCCGGTGCGCACCGCGACGCGCCTGGTCATGTTCATCGTCCGTCTCGGCCTCGGCCCCGAGGGCCCGAGCGAGGCGGCCGCGCTCCGCCGGCTCGCCCGGCTGCGGGGCACTGACGCTGAAGCGAATCCGCCCCAGCCCGGGATGTGAGGTCCCGCCAACGTCACAGCTTCCCGCCGGGACGGGATTTCGCTGCGCCTGACCGCTCATCCTCAGCGAAACGGGCTGGTGGGTGGTCGTTTGAGCCGGTCCCGCGGGAAGTGTCGCGGGACCGGGATCCGATGCACGGAAAAGGAAAAGCGGCCCTGACAGGCGTAATGCCTTGTCTGAGCCGCTTTCCAATGTGCGGAGGATGGGGGATTTGAACCCCCGAGGGCGTTAACCCAACACGCGTTCCAGGCGTGCGCCATAGGCCGCTAGGCGAATCCTCCTAGTTTGGAGCAGATACCAGAATACCCACTAGGGAACGATCTAACGAATCGCCGCCGTGTGACCTTGTCTGGCAGCTCTGGGATCACACCCGGTTCAGCGGACAATCAGCCAGCGTTCGGCCCGCCCCGCGGCACGGCGACCGACGATTCTGCCGGTTCGAATCCGGCCCCGAGATTCCTGTAGACTCTTTTCCGGCCCCTCATGTGGTGTCACCCTGTGAACTCCCCCAGGACCGGAAGGTAGCAAGGGTAAGCGGGCTCTGGCAGGTGCATGGGGGGTCTTCTCATCCCCTGATGCTGCAGGAGCACCGATGAACAGCCCCGGCGCTGGCCGCTTCGCCCCCAGCCCCTCCGGCGAGCTACATCTGGGGAACCTCCGCACCGCGATCTTCGCCTGGCTGTTTGCACGCAGCACCTCCCGGACCTTCCTGCTACGGATCGAAGACCTGGACCGGGCCCGCGCCGGAGCCGAGGCCGCGCAGCTCGCCGAGCTCACCGCCGTCGGGCTCGATTGGGACGCGGCACCGGTCCGTCAGAGTGACCGACTCCCCCTCTACCAGGCCGCTGTCGAGTCCCTGCGGAAAGCTGGCCTGCTTTACGAGTGCTACTGCACCCGCCGTGACATTGCCGAGGCCGCCACCGCCCCCCATTCGCTACCCGGGTCCTACCCGGGCACCTGCCGGACCCTGCCGGCGTCGGCTCGTAACCGCCAGCATGGCCGACCCCCTGCTCTGCGGCTGCGATCCGAGGTGACCGACTGGACGGTCCAGGATGAGTTGCACGGCAGCTACACCGGACCGGTGGATGACCTGGTCATTGTCCGCAGTGACGGTGTTCCCGCGTACAACCTTGCGGTGGTGGTCGACGACGCCGCGCAGGGAATCGACCAGGTGGTCCGCGGCGATGACCTGCTCAGCTCCGCCCCCCGGCAGGCTTATCTGGCCAGCCTGCTGGGGATCGCCCCGCCCCAGTACGCGCATGTCCCACTCGCGTTGAACCGGGAAGGGCAGCGCCTCGCCAAGCGTGACGGCGCCGTCACCCTCGAATCGCTCGCCGATAAGGGCTGGACCGCCAGCTCGGTGAGGGACCTGATTCTTCGGTCGGCGGGGCTCCCGGCGGGTACGCTGGCAGGAGCGCTCGAGGCGTTTCACCCGGCAGGAGTGCCGCGTGAAGCCTGGATTGTTGAGCCCGGCGAGCTGTCCTGATTCCGCCACCGCAATACGTCACCACCAACCGATAGGGTTCTTTTGTGAGCACAGCCCTTTACCGCCGATACCGTCCCGAAGCCTTCGCGGACGTCATTGGCCAGGAGCACGTCACCGAGCCCCTCATGGCTGCCATTGAGAAGGGCCGGGTCAACCACGCCTACCTGTTCTCCGGTCCGCGCGGTTGTGGAAAAACAACATCGGCACGCATCCTGGCGCGCTGCCTGAACTGTGCCCAGGGCCCCACCCCGGTCCCCTGCGGGGTCTGCGATAGCTGTGTTGAGCTCGCCCGCGGCGGCTCCGGCAGCCTTGACGTGATTGAAATTGACGCTGCGAGCCACGGCGGCGTCGACGACGCCCGTGATCTCCGGGAGCGCGCCACCTTCGCACCGGTCCGCGACCGGTACAAGATCTTCATCATCGATGAGGCCCATATGGTCACGTCGGCGGGCTTCAACGCCCTCCTGAAGATCGTCGAAGAACCCCCGGAACACATCAAGTTCATCTTTGCCACCACCGAACCTGACAAAGTGATCGGTACCATCCGGTCCCGCACCCACCACTACCCGTTCCGGTTGGTGCCGCCCGAGCCGCTGATGGCCTACCTTGATCTGCTCTGCCAGCAGGAAGGCATCCCCGTGGCCCCAGGGGTGCTGTCCCTCGTGATCCGGGCCGGCGGCGGGTCCGTGCGCGATTCCCTGTCCGTACTCGACCAGCTCATGGCCGGCGCCGGTCCGGACGGTCTCGACTATGAGCTTGCCGTGTCCCTCCTCGGTTACACGCATGCGTCCCTGCTTGACGACGTCGTCGACGCCTTCGCCGCGGGCGACGCTGGCACGGTGTTCAGCGCCGTCGACCGGGTGATCCAGACTGGCCATGACCCACGCAGGTTCGTTGAGGACCTACTGGAGCGGTTCCGCGACTTGATTATCGTGAACGCGGTTCCCGACAGTGCGGCGGCGATCCTCCGGGGCACCCCCGACGACCAGCTGAACCGGATGCGCACGCAAGCCAACCAGCTGGGCCGCGGCGAACTCTCCCGCGCCGCGGACATCACCAACACGGCTCTGACCGAGATGACCGGTGCCACGTCACC
This sequence comes from Arthrobacter sp. TMT4-20, assembly GCF_054510775.1. Lineage (NCBI taxonomy): Bacteria > Bacillati > Actinomycetota > Actinomycetes > Micrococcales > Micrococcaceae > Arthrobacter > Arthrobacter sp. TMT4-20. The sequence continues at coordinate 16,027 of NZ_JBTNDW010000013.1, forward strand.
GCGTCTTCACCTTGAGCTGCTCTGCGCGCGGATCCTGCTGCCCGCCGCCGATGAGACCGAGCGGGGAACCCTGGCCCGCGTTGACCGGATCGAACGCCGCCTGCAGTACGCCGGGTCCGACGCCGGGTCCGATGCCGCGCCCAGCCAACCGACAGCCCCTGCTGCCACCGCCCAGGACCACGCTCCCGCGATCCCGGCAGGCCGCTCCCAGGGCGTTGCCCCCTCGGCGGGCTCCGACCCGGATGGGAAGACGGCCAGTACTGCGGCGTGGCCCGAGGAGACTGCTCCCGCAGAGAAGCCAACGACACCGTCAGTCACCCCGGCTGGCGTAGCCCCGAGCAGCCCAGCGCCGACCGCATCAGGGCCGGCCACACCAGGCCCGGCCACATCAGCTCCGAACACCGCAGGTTCAGCTGCTGCAGGTTCAGCTGCAGGGCAGAATGCTTCAGGTCCGGCTGCGGGCCCGTCGTCGTCGGCGCCGGCCGCATCCCCTGCCGCGCCCGAGCCTGCGCGGCAGGACCCAGCATCGGCTTCTTCCTCCTCCGGGGCACCGCAGGTGGAAATGATCCGGCGTGCGTGGCCCGAGATCATGGATGAACTAGCCCGCATCAAACGCACCACGTGGCTCAACGTCAATCCGGATGCCAAGCCGCGGAGCATGAACGGGAACCAACTGGTCCTCGCCTTCGCGACCCAGGGAAACGCCATCGCCTTCCAGCGCGGCACTCACATGGACAACGTGAAACAGGCGATCCACAAAATCCTGGCCCTGAACGTCACCATCGAAGTACTCCACGACGGAGCAGCGGCAGCGGGTGAGCCAAACCCAAAAGTACCCACTAGTCGGCAGGCGCCGACAGAGCCTCCCAGCAGCTCGACGCCCAAATCACTTCAGCCGAGCCAGTCGCTCCCGACGACGGCGCCCTCACCTGAGGCGCCAGCCGGACCTCACCAGCCTGCAACCCCGGCAGCACCACCATCCGCAGCTACACCCGCGGAACCGGCGGCGTCCGTAACGCCCGGTGCGGCACCCGCTACGCCCTCGGCGTCCGCCCCGTCCGCTCCCGCCACGGCGGCAGCTTCGGGAGCTTCGGCAGCTTCGGCGCCGTCACCATCCTCTGCGCCGCCCAGCTCGCCGCCACCTGCGGCCCCCTCCCGGGCCGCGGAACCGTCGGTCGGGGCCACGCCGTCCCGCTGGAATACCGGCCCCAGCACCAGCGCAGGCCAGAGCGGTCCCGCCCCGCAGTCCCCCGTTACACCCGCCGCCACACCCAGCCGCCCCCAGCGAAGCAGGGTGGCAACTTCGGAACCGGACGACTCGTGGGCCTCCGTGGAGCCGCCCTCCGACGAATATGATCTGGGCCCGGAAAGCAATGCCTGGCAAACAGCCCAACCCGCAGCCCCCGACGACTCTGGGCAGACCCTGTCCACCCGCCGTCCGCCGCAGACCGCCCCAGGTCAGAACTCAACACCGGCGCAGCCCGACGCGCCGGTTCGGGAAAAAGCCCAGGAACGGCCGACGACAGACCCGGTGGGCACATCGCAGCAACAGCCCCCGCGGGCTCCTGCGGTTGACCAGCCCCCACCGGCGGTCGCCGGCCAGCCAGCCAAACCGCTCAGCAGGTATCAGCGGCTCCTTGACGAAGCGGAGCGGAAGCGGCTGGAAGAGGAAGCGGCCAATCCCCGCAAAGGCGCCGTAGACTTGACCTACGTTGAGGACGAGCCGAGCGCCGACGATGAAACCATCGAAGAGTCCGGGCTGGTTGGACGCTCAGCCATCGAACGCATCCTGAACGGCAAACTGATTGAGGAACGCGGCGTCGACAGCCCCTAGCGTTCCGTTCCAGTGAAATAGCAACCAGAAGAAGGTCCAGTGTACGAAGGCGCAGTCCAGGAGCTCATCGACGAACTGGGCAGGCTTCCGGGAGTTGGACCCAAGTCGGCCCAGCGGCTGGCCTTCTACATCCTGGAGGGCGACGGCGAGGACATCAAGCGCCTGGTCAATGCCATCGTCACGGTGAAGGAACGGGTCAAATTCTGCACGGTGTGCGGCAATGTGGCTGAGCAGGAAACCTGCGGGATCTGCCGCGATCCGCGCCGCGACCCGACAGCGATTTGTGTGGTGGAAGAGTCAAAGGACGTCATCGCCGTCGAACGGACCCGATCGTTCAGGGGGCGCTACCATGTGCTCGGCGGCGCCATCAACCCGATCGCTGGTATCGGCCCGGACCAGCTCCGGATCCGTGAGCTCCTCAGTAGACTCTCCGACGACAAGATCGAAGAGATCATCATCGCCACCGACCCGAACCTCGAAGGGGAAGCGACCGCCACTTACCTGGCCCGGATGCTCAAGACCATCGGGATCAAGGTGACACGCCTGGCCTCAGGACTGCCGGTCGGTGGCGACCTCGAATATGCCGACGAAGTGACCCTCGGCCGCGCCTTCGAAGGACGCCGCACCGTTTCCTAGCCTGTCCCCCGGCTGGGATCAGGCGATCCGGGTCCCCTGCGCGAGCCGCCGGGCCGGGGTCACCAGCTTTCGCTGCCCGAGCCATAGCAGCCCGCCGGCGAGCGCCGACTGCAGCACCAGCCCGAGGGGCCAGATTGGGAACCGGTCTTCGGGGAGGTCCCGCCCGTAGCCCCGGACCTCATCACAGGTGATGTCGTAGTCTGGTCCGGCCTGCAGGAACCGGACACCTTCGCTGATGCTCTCCATAATGCCGGGCTGCCGGTAGACTTCTGCATCGACCGGCTCCGACATCTGGCCGGCGTCGAACCCGCGACCGTAGGGCACCGAATCCGCCACAATGACAAAGGGGTTGGCTGCAAGTAACCAGGCCGTCCGTTCGGTGTGGTGAACGGTCTGGATCTGGGTCTGGGTGACGCATTCCAGCTGGTCTTCCGGTGGCGGCGTTACCGAAAAATCAGTGTCCGCCTGATAGTCCAGGTACGAGTAGGTCACCTGCGCGTTCTCCTCCTCGATCAGCGCATAGCTCAGGCCGAAAGCAATCAGGGTGCCGATCCCCAGCAGAGCCACCACCATATAGGTGGTGACGATGGAGAAGAGCGGCCGGTTGGCCAGCGCCGAAATGCCGATCCCGATCGCTGACACGATACCCAGTTCCACGCTGAGCATCAGCAGCGAGACGAAAGCCTCCGCCAGGTTCACTCCGCCGAGAGCGAGCGCCCAGAAAATGAACGGGGTACTGATCAGAAGGAAGGCAAGCGAGGCAACCCAGGAGGCGAGCCATTTACCCCAAAGGATTTGCCCAGGGGTGAGCAGGGTGATCTGCAGGATGGCGAGCGTCCCGGCCGCTCGATCTCCGTTGACGGCATTGGCTGAGAGTCCCGGCGCTACCAGAAGCCCGAAAAAGAGGACGAACCCCACCACCAGGTCGAAGAGGATGGCCCCCGATCCGAACGTTGCAGCAGCGGTCACCGACGCCAGCAAGAACACCAGGCCGATGACAACGAACCATACGAGGAGCATGATGTACCAGGCCCGGGCACGGAGCCGCTGCCGCATTTCGAGGCCGAACACGGCTTTGACGCCACCCCAATAGGACAGGGCTAGATCAGAGGATGCGCCGGTCGAGCCCGGCTGCTCTGCGATTGAAACGCTCATTGTCTGTCCGTATCGAGGCTCATGTAGGTTTCTTCGAGGGCTCCGCCCGCCGGGGCGAAAGCGGTGATTGCGACGTCGGCCATGACCAGGGTGCGTAGCAGCCACGCCGCCTCGTCTGTACCGCTGACCAGCACCTGGTATTCGGCGCGGCGGGAATCGCCACGCACTTCGAACTCGACGCCATGGCTGGCGAGGGCAGCCGCCAGCGGCTGCATGGGTTCCGCCTGAATGTAGTAGCGGCGGATCTGGGTGCCTGCCTCATCAAGCGTCTGGTTCTTGACCGACTCGCCACGATTGATGAACACCGCCCGGTCCGCAATTTCGTCGAGCTCAGACAGCACGTGGCTCGACACCACAACGGTCTTCCCCTGGTCCGCCAGAGACCGCAGCGTGGCGCGAAGTTCCACCCGGGACCCCGGATCCAACCCCGATGCCGGCTCGTCGAGGAGGAGAACCGCCGGGTCGTGGATCAGCGCCCGTGCCAGGCTCAATCGCTGTTGCTGTCCCCGCGACAGCACCCGTGCTGGCTGGTCCGCGAATTCCTCAAGGCGCACGGTGGTGAGCAGCTCCGCAGCCCGTGACCGGCGTTTCCCAACCGGCATTCCATAGAGCGAGCCCATGACAGTGAGGATCTCGGTAGCGGTCAACGATTCCCACACCCCCAGGGTGTCAGGCATCCACCCAACCTGGCGTCGCACCGCTGCGGCGTCCTGCATCGGGTCCGCCCCGCCAACAGTGAGCGTCCCACTGTCGGGCGCGAGAAGCGAGGCAAGGATCAGTAACAAAGTGGTCTTGCCCGAGCCGTTAGGCCCAATCAGCGCTGTCACCTCGCCGGGCGGCGCCGCAAAGTCGATGTGCCTGATAGCCGCAACGGAGCCGAAACTCCGCGCAATCCCTCTGGCAACGATTCCCCCATACTCGTTGTTCATAAGGTGAACCCTATGCGACTTGCATCACCTCTTGGGGATATAGACGGAACAATCGGACGCGCAATTGGCTGCGACAAAAGTTGCCGGGCTAAACTTGGTCCGTCAACCGAGGCGCCGTAGTCGTCCCGCGGCAACACCTACCAACATTCGTCAGCGAGCGTGCGCATGAGCCTGATCGTCCAAAAATTCGGTGGTTCCTCAGTGGGGGACGCGGCCGGGATCAAACGTGTCGCGCAGCGGATCGTTCAGACGCAGCGCGCCGGGCACCAGGTGGTAGTGGTGGTATCGGCGATGGGCGACAGCACCGATGAGCTCCTGGACCTCGCCGCGCAGGTCTCGAACGACGTCGTCGCCGCCCCCCGCGAGATGGATATGCTCCTGAGCGCTGGTGAACGCATCTCAATGGCGCTCCTGGCAATGGGCATCCAGGGTCTCGGCTCCTCGGCTCAGTCATTCACCGGCAGCCAGGCTGGCATGATCACTGACGCCATCCACGGCCGTGCCCGCATCATCTCGGTGTCCCCGCATCGAATCAAAACCGCGATTGACCGCGGCGACGTCGCGATTGTCGCCGGGTTTCAGGGGATGAGCCGGGAAAGCAATGACATCACCACCCTCGGTCGTGGCGGGTCGGATACGACGGCGGTGGCGCTCGCCGCTGCGCTGAATGCTGACGTGTGCGAAATTTACACCGACGTGGACGGCATCTATACGGCTGATCCCCGGGTGGTGCCCAGTGCCCGGAAGATCGACGAGATTTCGAGTGAGGAAATGCTGGAGATGGCGGCCTCGGGCGCGAAAATCCTGCACCTGCGGAGCGTCGAGTACGCGCGCCGGTTCGGGGTCCGGCTGCACGTCCGCTCCTCGTTCAGCGAGCAGGAAGGGACCTGGGTGCTACCCAGCCCCGACGACCAAATCAAAATTCAAGAGGGAGATCCCATGGAACAACCCATTATCTCGGGCGTCGCCCACGACCGTTCGGAGGCGAAGGTCACGGTGGTGGGCGTTCCGGACATTCCCGGCAAGGCCGCCGAAATCTTTGGCATCGTCGCGGGGGCGCACTCCAACATCGACATGATTGTGCAGAACGTCTCCACCCACGGTTCGGGCCGCACAGACATTTCCTTCACCCTGCCGATTGTCGAGGGCTCTGAGGCGCTTGCCGCGCTGAAAAGCGCCCAGGAGCATGTGGGCTATGAAAGCGTCGACTACAACGAAAAGATCGGCAAGCTATCGCTGATCGGCGCAGGCATGAGGTCAAACCCGGGCGTGTCCTACCGGTTCTTCAAGGCGCTTTCCGACGCCGGAGTGAACATCGACATGATTTCCACCTCCGAGATCCGCATTTCGGTGGTGACGGACGCGGACCTGCTGGACCGCGCCGTCCGCGCTGTGCACGCGGCGTTTGATCTGGACGGCGAAACGGTCGCTACGGTTCATGCAGGTACCGGCCGCTAATCCTCGGTGTGAAGGGGTTTCTTGCCTGACCAGTCGGCATACTTCATCTCAGGCTCGGGTGGCGGGGCCAGCGGGTGCTCCTTGCGCACAGCGTAGTGGTGGCCCTCCGAATCTTCCTCCACCTCGAATCCGGCGAGGTCCGCCTCGGAGGCCTGCTCGAACTCGTCATGCCGGTGAACCACCGGGAGGGTGGGATCGCCCCGCTCGGCCGGACCCAGGAACACTTTGGCCGGGTTCTTCAGCCATTTTCGAGGGGAATTCCTGCTGGACTCGCTCATTCGAACCGCCTTCTTTCCTCGCGATACGCCGTTGGCCAATTTTACCGCCAAAGCACCGAAAAGGCGCCCGCATTCCCGGGGCTTTCCTTCCGTTCCTGAGCCGTGTCCAGCACAATCGAGACACAGCCCACCGGACCGACCCTAAGGAACCCGCGATGCGAAACTCGGCAGCAGCAATCTGGCAAACGGTGCACGCCGAACGACGGCATCTGGCCGCAGATTTGTCCGATCTGAGCCAATCACAGTGGACAGTTCCATCGCTCTGCCCGGGCTGGACAATCCACGATGTCCTCGCCCACCTGGTGGACACCGCCCGGACCAGCAGGGTCTCCTTTATCCGCGACCTGCTAGCGGCGCGAATGAATTTTGACCGCGCGAACGAGGTCGGGATGGCTCGCACCCGGCGGGATGACCCGCGGGATACGCTCGCCGCGTTCATGGACACGGCGCATCTGACTCGGACGCCTCCGGCCAACCCCGCAACCCGATTGGTCGAGGCAATCGTGCATGGCGAAGATATTCGCCGCCCCCTGGGTCTTACGGGGAGCTACCCACACCGAGCGGTGATTCAGGCCCTCGCCTACCAGCTACAAACCCGTGTCTCCTACGGGGGCGGTCGTGAGCGGGCCGCTGGGCTGCGGCTGATTGATCGCGGGACCGGAACATCGTGGGGGGTGGGTGACGACGTCGAAGGGGATCCCCTCGATCTGTTGGTGGCGGTCTCCGGAAGGCCAGTCCGCCCAGCGGCCCTGGTGGGCCGCGGCGCTCACCGCCTGACAGGCGCCGCGTAGCCCTAACTTTTCGGCACGATGTAGGTGCTGCCGTCGGGCCGCTTCACGGTCTCCCACTGTGATGCGTCTGCTTCGCGCTCCTTCAGCGTCGCCTGACTCTCACTGGTCATCGGGTGGTCCAGGGAACTGCTTTGCGCCGGCCCGAACACGGCACGCGCACGTCCGGTCGCCTTCATGAACCGGTGCACAAAACTGGGCTTGCTAGCCATGCTGTTCCTTCCGCGGGTCCTGCTTGACCGAGTGTCTTCTCTCATTATCCTCCTGCGCTGAGAGGCCCCACGCTTCGACCGGAGTCCGGACCCGGTGAGACACTTGTTGGGTGAGCAGCTCAACAATCCATGCGCCGACGCCGACCCGCCCGGGCACCCTCACGGTGCTCCAGCGGGACGAGTGGATTGCCGCTGCCCAAACTCATCGGGCGAGGGTGGAGCCGTTCGCGCAGCCCTACCTGAACCGTCGCGCGGCTGGGAAGAAGCATCCGGTCGAGGATTTCCTGTTCACCTACTACACCCAGAAACCAGGCCCACTGGCGCGGTGGCACCCGGGCGCCGGCGTCGTGCTCGTAGGTCCCGAGGCCGCCGAGCGGGCCAGCTGGAAAAACTATCGGCTGCTCACCGGAGCAGAGCGCTCGGTGCTGGCACTGGCCGGCGAGGACGTGGCCGTCACCGCGGACGTCGACGGCTTTCGGCAGGACCGGGCAGAAGCACTGGATTTCGCAGCCATCATTGTTCGCCGCACGCAGGCCCGGCGCGCGCAACTCGGCTGTTTCGGGTTGCATGAGTGGGCCATGGCGTACCGGTCCCAGGTCAACGGCGTGCGGCATGAGTATCTTGAACTTCGGCTCGGGGCTGAAGGAACCGATCAGTTGGTGGAGGACAGCCGGATCAGCTGCACCCACTTTGACGCGTTCCGCTTCTATACGCCGCAGGCTGCGCCGCTGAACACGCTGCAGCCCACCAGGGAAACACAACGCGACCTTGAACAGCCGGGTTGCCTGCACGCCAACATGGACCTCTACAAGTGGGCCTACAAGCTCAGCCCCTTACTGCCGAGCGATCTGGTGATGGACTGTTTTGAGCTTGCCTGGCGGATCCGCGCAATGGATATGCAGGCTTCACCCTATGACCTCAGCGCGTGGGGCTACCCGCCGATCCGCATTGAAACGCCTGAGGGCCGCGCCGAATATGCCCGCCTGCAGCGTGGGTTCTCCGAGGAGTCACAGCAGCTTCGGCAACGATTGGGTACCGCTTTGGGGAAACTGGAACCCGCGGGCACCGAGCAGGCGTTGGATCAGTGAACCACCGGCGCCCAGCAGAAACGTCCTATCACGGCAAGTGAAGGAGCCCCCATGATCCGCGAACACCAACCCCGACACCAGCTGTCGCGGGTGAATCTTCTCCTCGGTGCAGGCGTACTGCTCCTGGCTTTTGCGGGATGCGGTGCCGAAAGCGGCGGCCCGGCGACTGGGTCCACCAGCACCGCACCGACCCCAGACGCTACGGCGGGCACGCCCGAAGCGTCAGCATCCCCCGGAGACGAGGCCACCGCCGATTCCCAGCTCACAGTGATCGTGTCAGCCGGCGACGACGTCGAACCGGTCACCTACGAGTTGGCCTGTGCCGCCGGAGCCCCGGTCGGCGAGTCGGCGTTACCGGATCCAGCTGCGGCCTGCGCGGTGCTGGCGGCGCACGGCGACCTGATCAAGACGGAGCCGGACCCCGACGCCATGTGCACGATGCAGTACGGAGGACCGGAAACCGCCGTCGTGACCGGCACCCTCGACGGCGAACAGATCGACGCGTCCTTCTCCCGTGAGAACGGTTGTGAGATCGACAGGTGGAGCATGTTCGAACCGCTGCTCGGGACCCCGGGCGGCACCGGCGCCCTGTGACCACCGCCGGCATTTCGTAAGCTGCACAGATAAAATCACAGCTGGTAGGCGATCCCCGTTAGACTGGTAAGGCAAGCTCGCGGAGCGCTGGATTCACCACATTCCTCAGCGTGAGACGGCACCTCCGAAGCCACTGCATTTAACGCACCTTGAGCCCAGGAGTTACCGGATGCCCCGGATAGTTGTCGACGTCATGCCCAAACCCGAGATCCTTGACCCACAGGGCAAAGCCATTGCCGGCGCACTGCCCCGGCTGGGCTTTACCGGGTTCTCAGGGGTCCGCCAGGGAAAGCGCTTTGAACTCACTGTCGACGGCGAGGTGACCGAAGAGTTGCTGGAACAGGCGCGGACCGCGGCCACCACCTTGCTGTCCAACCCGGTGATCGAGGATGTCACCCGCGTTGAGGTGCTCCCCGAGGGATCCGCCGAGGGCGAGCAGTGACCCTGGAAGCCGACACCCTCAACTCGACGCTCGACTCAGTCCGGGTCGGCATAGTCACCTTCCCCGGCTCCCTTGACGACCGCGACGCTGCGCGGGCGGTTCGCCTCGCCGGCGGCACCGCAGTCCCGCTGTGGCACGGTGACCACGACCTGCAAAGCGTTGACGCGGTCGTCGTTCCGGGCGGTTTCTCCTACGGCGACTACCTGCGCGCCGGTGCCATCTCCCGGTTCGCTCCGCTGATGGAACAGATCACCGCCGCAGCATCGGGTGGCGAGAACGCGCTGCCGGTGCTGGGAATCTGCAACGGCTTCCAGGTCCTGACCGAGGCCCATCTGTTGCCCGGGTCGATGATCAAGAACAACCACCTCCATTTCCTCTGCCAGGACCAACGGTTGCGGGTGGAGAATGCTGACACCGTGTGGACCGCTTCCTACGCTGCGGGCGACGAGATCGTGGTTCCGTTGAAGAATCAGGACGGACAGTTCGTTGCTGACGAACGCACCCTCGACGAGCTGGAGGGTGAGGGTCGGGTCGTCTTCCGCTACGTCGGCGGCAACCCCAACGGGTCCCGCCGGGACATTGCCGGCATCTCCAACGCTGCCGGGAATGTTGTGGGCCTGATGCCACACCCTGAACACGCAGTCGAAGCCGGGTTTGGCCCCGATTCGTCGGCCGTCGGACAGGTCGGTGTCCGCGGTGGCACCGACGGACTGGGAATATTCACCTCTGTACTGAAGAAGCTGGTTAAGTAAGTGACCCTCAATAGCTCCGCCGCGCCCGCCGAAGCCCGCAAGTTCAACATCGACACCGTGGCCCACGCCCAAGAGACTCCCGACGTCGAACTCCCCTGGGCCGCGCTCGGCCTGAAAGAAAACGAATTCGACCGGGTGGTCGAAATCCTCGGCCGCCGCCCCACCGCCGCCGAGCTGGCCATGTACTCGGTGATGTGGAGTGAACACTGCTCCTACAAGTCCTCGAAGGTGCACCTGGCGCAGTTTGGGGACAAGGTCACCGACGCCATGAAGGAACACCTCCTGGTAGGCATCGGCGAGAACGCCGGCGTCGTCGACATCGGTGATGGCTGGGCTGTCACCTTCAAGGTCGAGTCCCATAACCACCCCTCCTTCGTCGAGCCCTACCAGGGCGCAGCGACCGGCGTCGGCGGCATTGTGCGCGACATCATTTCGATGGGCGCACGCCCGGTCGCGATCATGGACCCGCTGCGGTTCGGTGCGATCGACCACCCGGACACCCCCCGCCTGGTGCACGGCATTGTGTCCGGCATCGGCGGGTACGGCAACTCCCTCGGCCTGCCCAACATCGGCGGTGAAGTGGTATTCGACTCGGTCTACCAGGGCAATCCGCTGGTCAACGCACTCGCCGTCGGCGTCCTGCGGCACGAGGACATCCGTCTGGCCAACGCTTCGGGCGTGGGCAACAAGGTGGTCCTGTTTGGTGCCCGCACCGGCGGCGACGGCATCGGCGGCGCCTCGGTGCTGGCCTCCGAGTCCTTCGACGCCGACAAGCCCTCCAAGCGCCCCGCCGTGCAGGTGGGAGACCCGTTCGCCGAGAAGGTCCTCATCGAGTGCTGCCTTGAGCTGTTCAAGGCTTCGGTGGTGGAAGGCATCCAGGACCTTGGCGCCGCCGGGATCTCCTGCGCCACCTCCGAACTGGCCTCCAACGGCGACGGCGGCATGCACGTCGAGCTGACCGATGTGCTGTTGCGCGATCCTTCCCTGACACCGGGCGAGATCCTGATGTCCGAGTCGCAGGAACGCATGATGGCCGTGGTCACCCCGGCCAACGCCGCGGCGTTCGAGGCCATCATGGACAAGTGGAACGTTGAGTACTCGTGGCTCGGTGAGGTCACCGACACCGGCCGGCTCATCATTGAATGGGACGGCGAAAAGATTGTCGACGTCGATCCCCGCACCGTCGCCCACGACGGCCCCGTCTACCACCGGCCCTTCCACCGCCCCACCTGGCTCGACGCGCTGCAGGAGAACGCGTTCGACGGCGACCGGCCGGCTGACGGCGACACCCTGCGCGCCGCAGTACTGGAATTGATGGCTTCGCCGAACATGTGTTCCAAGGACTGGATCACCAACCAGTACGACAGGTTTGTGCAGGGCAACACAGCCCTCGCCATGCCCGACGACGCGGGCGTGGTCCGGGTGGACGAAGAGAGCGGCCTCGGCGTCGCCATCTCCACCGACGCAAACGGCCGCTACTCCTACCTCAACCCCTACGAGGGCGCCCGTCTGGCCCTCGCCGAGGCTTACCGGAACGTCGCCACCACCGGCGCCAAGCCGCTGGCGGTCACCGATTGCCTGAATTTCGGCTCCCCTGAGGACCCCGAGGTGATGTGGCAGTTCGCCGAAACCGTGCGCGGCCTCGCCGATGCCTGCCAGGAGCTCGGCGTCCCGGTCACCGGCGGCAACGTGTCCCTCTACAACCAGACCGGCGGCGTGCCGATTCACCCGACCCCGGTGGTCGGCGTTCTCGGCGTGTTTGACGACGTCGCCCGCCGCACCCCCTCGGGCTGGCGCGACGACGGGCAGGCCATCTACCTGCTCGGCACCACCCGGGACGAGCTGGACGGTTCGGAGTGGGCGAATCTTCGCGGCCATCTGGGTGGGCAACCTCCGGTCGCCGACCTGACGGCCGAGAAGACCCTCGCCGCCATCCTGATCAACGCTTCCCGTGACGGCATGATCGACGCCGCCCATGATCTCTCCGAGGGCGGTCTTGCGGCAGCGCTGTCAGAGGCGGCATTGCGCTTCGGGGTGGGCGCACGGATCGGAATCGACGAGCTCTGCGAGCGCGACGGCATTGACCCGTTCACCGCGCTGTTCTCCGAGTCCCAGGGCCGCGCCGTCGTCAGCGTGGCCCGCTCCGAAGAAGTGCGGTTCAACGACATGTGCACGGCACGCAACTACCCGCACCTGCGGATTGGTGTGGTCGATGCGGAGAACGGAGCCCTCGACGTGCAGGGCCACTTCACCCTGCCACTCGACGAACTGCGGACCGCCCACGAGGCCACCTTGCCGAACCACTTCGCCTGACCGTCCACCGCGCCCGATCCCGGCAGTCGCCCCACAAAACGGCGAACGCCCCCGATATTTCAGGGGCGTCCGCCGATATCTGGGGCGTTTGCAGGGATCGGGGGCGCTAGCGGATTCGGACGCCAGCGGATTCGGGGCGCTAGCGGATTCGGACGCCCGCGGATCAGGGGCCCGGAAGCTAGCTGGCCAGCCGCTGCGCGGTGGAAAGGTACCGGCGGGTAACGAACTCCTGAGATAACCGGGCGACCGGTGCGCCCAGTTTGAAAAACCAGTTGGCGTGCTGGCTGAAGGCGAACACCTCGAAGTAGACGGCACCGTCCGGTTCGAGGACAGCCATAAACGCTTCCTCACCGCGCTCCGGGTGGCCCGGCAGCGTGCCGTACCCAAAACCGGCACGCTGGGCCCCGCCGTCGTCCTCGACCGGTTCCTCGGTCCACACCACCCGGCACGGCGCTGGCAGCCGCAGCGGGCCGACGCCGAAGGCGGGAACCACGTCCCGGCCAACCGCAGCCCGTCCCTGGCCCGGCGGAACCCTCAACCCGGCGCCCCGATGCAGCTGCCAGGACAGAATCCCATCAGCGAGCCGGGTGTAGGCCGCATACCCGGTTCCGACCCGGACCCGCCGGTCCACCACCCGGTACCCGGGCGGGGATTCGTTCCGCTGGCTCAGTCCGAGCGGCTCATACGTGAAATCAGGTTTTACCATCTGCTGCCAATCTGCTCCAGCCGAGCGTTTCGCGATCCCGTGCCGGCAAGGAGGCCACCACCAGATCGTAGGAATCCTCAATCATGTCGCGGATCATCGCATCCGGAAGGTTCCCGGTGCATGAAACCCCGTTCCAGCGAGTCTTATTGAGGTGGTAGGCCCCAACAATCTCCGGGTGCGCGGCCCTGAGTTGTTCGGCAAGCTGCGGCTCGCATTTCAGGCTGACCGACAAGTTGGGAGCGGAGAGGTCGGACAAGGCAAACATCTTTGCAGCACCGCACGCCGCCCTCACTTTGAACACCGACGCTGCGGGCCCGAAGGGAAAGTCCTCGAAGGCACCCGGCAGTGCCAGGCAAAACTCCCGCAGAACAACTCCATTCATGGGCCGAGCTTACTGCCAAAGAATGGCAGGATAGGAGAAAACCAACCGCAGGAGCGCACCATGGGCGAGGCAAAACGCCAGGCTGATAAGGCAGTGGACACGGCCGAGGACGTATCGGATTCCAAGGCCTTCGAGATCGCGGCACGCGCCGGCTACATCGCTGCCGGCCTGTTGCACCTTCTGATCGGCGTCATTGCCCTCCGGGTGGCCCTGGGAGGATCCGGCAGTGCCGACCAAAGCGGTGCGATCAGCGCGCTCGGCGACGGCCCCGGCGGCGCCATGCTCCTCTGGGCTTGCGCCATCGGATCTATTGCGCTTGCCCTCTTTATGCTCAGCGAAGTCTTCTTCGGGGCCCGCGGCATGAAGGACTCCGACAAGCTCAAATTCCGCGCGAAGAACGGCGCCAAGGCGATCACCTACGGTGTCATCGGCGGAACGTTCGCCACCTATGCGTCGGGTGGCAGCAGCGACAGCAGCGAAAGCACCCAGAATCTGAGCGCCTCCCTCATGTCCAACCCGGCGGGTTCGGTCCTGCTGATGGCGGTCGGGGCGGGTGTGATGGTGGTTGGCGGGTACTTCGTCTACAGCGGGGCCACAAGACACTTCACCAAGAACCTGTCCGGGTTGCCCGGCCACGGCGCCAGGACCGCGGTCATCCGGCTCGGCATGGTCGGTTACATCGCCAAGGGAGTGGCGCTGCTGGTGTTGGGCCTGCTGTTCATCGTGGCAACGGTCAAGAACAACCCGGAAGAATCCACCGGCCTGGACGGGGCCTTGAAGTCCCTGCAGGCTCAGCCGTACGGCGCCTGGATTCTGGGGGTCGTCGCCGTTGGTCTGATCGCCTACGGTGTGTTTATGGTGATCCGGTCCCGCTACCAGAAGATGTAGTCTGCCGCCGTCGTCAGCGGGCGAAGCGTGGCGCTTCGATGGCCGGGCAGGTGTTCATGACGACGTCGAGCCCCGCCGCCCGCGCGCGGTCAGCGGCCGCCTCGTCGATGACCCCTAGCTGGAGCCAGACCGCTTTCGCGCCCACCTCGATGGCCTGGTCCACCACCGCTCCCACCTTTGAGGAGTTCACAAAGCAGTCGACGACGTCGATGGTCCCGGGGATATCCGCCAGTCGCCGATAGCCAGTGCGCCCATGGACGTCGTCGCCCTTGAGACTGACGGGGATCACCTCCATCCCCAGGTGGTCGATCAGGAACCGTGAGACTCCGAGCGCAGCGCGCCGGGGATTGTTGGAGAGTCCGACCACCGCCCAGCGGGCGGGAGTTGTGAGGAGCGTGCGGATCACTTCAGGATCGTTGCTGTGTGCCATGATGGTGTGCCCTTTCGCTGTAATCGGTCGGATTGTTACGCCAACACTTGCGGAGAACCCGTGCACAGGAGTTTAGTAGTGCTTGACCATCCCGAGCGGCTGAGAGACCTGGATCGATGAAGCCGCAGCAACCCTGGCCATCCGGCTGACCATCTGCAGCACGTAAGTGCAGCGGCCAACCGGTGACAGTAGGGTGCTACCGCCAGGACCGATGGAGTTAATCCTATGACCGTTCTGGCATCACCACAGTCAACCACTGTGCCCACCAAACAGGCACTCAACGTCACCTTCGCCGGCCTCGGCCGAAGCTTCGGTGCCGCCTCCGATCGGCGGACCGTCCTGCGGGACATCAACTTCGAAGTGCACGCTGGCGAGGTCCTCGCCATCCTCGGCCCGAGCGGCTGCGGCAAATCCACCCTGTTGCGGGCTGCCGCCGGGTTGGACTCCCTCAACGCCGGGTCCGTCCTGATTGACGGCACCGAGGTACACGGCATCGACGAACGATGCGCCGTCGCCTTTCAGGAACCCCGGCTGCTGCCCTGGCACACCCTGCAGGCCAACGTCGCCATTGGTCTGCCCAAGGCGTCGAGTGCCAGCGTGGGCAAAGCCAAAGTAGCCGAGCTGCTGCGACTGGTCGAACTTGCTTCGTTCGCCAAGCACCGTCCGCGGGAAGTCTCCGGCGGAATGGCACAGCGAGCCTCATTGGCACGTGCCCTGGCCCGCAACCCCGGCGTCCTTCTCCTCGACGAGCCGTTCGGCGCCCTTGATGCTCTCACCCGGATCAAGATGCAGGATCTCCTGCTCGACATCCACCGAGCCCAACCCACCACCGTGCTACTGGTCACTCACGACGTCGACGAGGCGCTGCAACTGGCAGACCGCATCATCGTCCTGGGCACCGAAGGCAACCTGCCGGGCGCCACCATCACCGAGGTTCTCACCGTCCCCGGCGACCGCCCCCGCGACCGCAACGCGGCCGACCTCGGCCGAATGCGCAGCTCCTTGCTCGCCTCCCTGGGAGTCACCGGCCACTAGGCCGCGCCTTCCCCTGCCCTCCGGGTTTCTCTTTTCACCCACCCCTGCACGGCCTACCCGCTGTGTCACACCGTACCCACCCTTTTGTTCGTCTCACCCAACTCGTCTCAGACGACCCGTCTCACCGAAGGACACTCATGAACCGCCAACCAGCACCCCACCCCCGCCGCACCTTTCTGGGCGCCGCGTCACTGGCCGCCGTCGCCTCCCTCGCCTTGACGGGATGCATGGCCGGTGAGGACGCCGACGGCGCGGCCGCCCCCGCGGGCGGCGAACTGAACATTGACTTCGCCACCTACAACCCGCTGTCCCTGGTGATCAAGGAACAGGGGTGGCTGGAGGACGAGTTGGCGGATGAAAACGTCACCGTCAACTGGATCCAGTCCGCCGGGTCCAACAAGGCGAACGAGGCGCTGCGCGCCGGAGCCATCGACGTGGGTTCCACCGCCGGTTCCGCTGCCTTGCTCGCCCGATCCAACGGCTCCC
Organism: Arthrobacter sp. TMT4-20; assembly: GCF_054510775.1. Classification (NCBI taxonomy): domain Bacteria; kingdom Bacillati; phylum Actinomycetota; class Actinomycetes; order Micrococcales; family Micrococcaceae; genus Arthrobacter; species Arthrobacter sp. TMT4-20. The sequence goes on from NZ_JBTNDW010000013.1 coordinate 32,433, forward strand.
CGATCAAGACGATCGACATCTACTCCCAGCCGGAATGGTCGGCGCTGGTCACGAACGCTGACTCGGACATCCAGGAGATAGAGGACCTGCGGGGCAAATCGATCGCCGCCACGAAGGGCACCGACCCCTACTTCTTCCTCCTGCAGGCGCTCGAGGCCGGCGGCGTCGATCCCTCCGAGGTCACGGTGCAGAACCTGCAGCACGCCGACGGCCGGGCCGCCCTCGCCAACGGATCGGTGGACGCCTGGTCGGGCCTCGACCCGATCATGGCCTCGGCCGAACAGGATGGGGCCACCCTGTTCTTCAGGGACATCGACTTCAACACCTACGGCTTCCTCAACGCCACCGAAGACTTCCTGGCGGAGAGCCCCGAGTTGGCCCAGACCGTCGTAAACGCCTACGAGAAGGCCCGCGAGTGGGCCATCGAGAACCCCGAAGAGACGGCCAAGATCCTCGCCGAGGTGGCAGGGATCGACGTCGAAATCGCCAACGCGGTCATCATCGACCGCACCAACCTGGACGTTGACCCCATCCCGGGTGACGCGCAGCGGGCTGTGCTGGAGAAGATCGGTCCGGTGTTCGTCGAATCCGGTGACGTCTCCAGCCAGGAACAGGTTGACGAAGCGCTCGACACCCTCTTTGAAGACTCCCTGGTGCGCAACGCGGATCCCACGGCGATTGAGGCCTCCTCATGACCCACATCGGGAATCCGTACGTGACCGGGAACAGCGTCACGGGCGTGAGCCAGACTTCCCTGGAAGCCTCCGGCTCCACCGTGGCAACGGCAGACGCCACCCAGCCGCCGCCCGAACGGGGCGGACCGGCACATGGATGGTCCCAGACCGGCCCGCTGCGGCGTGGCTGGGTGCGTCTGCTCCTCGGGCTGATCCTGCCCGGGCTGATCATCACCGTCTGGCAGCTGAACTCCGTCACCGGCCTGTTCAGCGCCGTCCAGGTGCCGCCGCCCGCGGCGGTGCTCAATGCGGCAGTCGAACTGATCCAGCGCGGCGAGCTGTGGACCCACATCGGCATCTCCACCCAACGGGTACTGCTGGGCTTCACCTTCGGCGCCGCCCTGGGCCTCGCGATCGGCTCACTCGTCGGGCTGTCCCGGATCGCGGACGCGCTGCTCGCTCCCACCATCGGCGCCTTGCGTGCTGTCCCGTCCCTGGCCTGGGTGCCGCTGCTCATCCTGTGGATGAAGATCGGCGAGGATTCAAAGATCACGCTGATCCTCATTGGCGCCTTCTTCCCCGTCTTCACCACCGTGTACCTCGCGCTCCGGCACGTGGACCGGAACCTGGTGGAGGCCGGCCGGGCGTTCGGGTTGAAGGGCTTCAAACTGCTGACCACGGTGCAACTCCCGGCCGTGATTCCATCAGTGTTCTCCGGTCTCCGGTTGGGCCTCGCCCAGGCGTGGCTGTTCCTGGTCGCGGCTGAACTGATTGCCTCCTCGCTGGGGCTCGGATACCTGTTGAGTGATTCACAATACAACGGACGGGTGGACAGGATCTTCCTGGCGATCATCCTGTTGGCGATCATCGGCAAAACCACCGATGCCCTCCTGGGGATCGCCGAGAAGTGGGCGGTCCGGCGATGGGCGTGAGCCTTCAGGAGGCCGACCCCCTGACCGAGACGGACCGCCTGGCGTTCTGGGAACAGCAGGCGCGCCGGCTGGACTGGGCTGCCGAATGGTCCACGGCGCACAGCTTTCAGCCAGCCCGGCCGGTATCGGGTGGCGCCGACGGGCAGCTCACCGTCCCGGTGATCGAGTGGTTCGCGGGGGGCCGCCTCAACGTGGCCCACAACTGCGTGGATCGGCACGTGGATGCCGGGCTGGGCAGCAAGGTCGCCCTGCATTTCGAGGGTGAGCCCGGGGACCAGCGAACGGTCACCTACTCGGACCTGCAGGAGGAGGTGTCACGCGCCGCCAACGCCTTGCTGAACCTCGGGATCGGCAAGGGCGACCGCGTGGTGATCTACCTACCCGTGCTCGTCGAAACGATTGTGGTCACCCTGGCGTGCGCGCGAATCGGGGCGGTGCACTCACTGGTGTTCGGCGGATTCTCTGCTGAAGCCTTACGCTTCCGGGTTGAGGACACCGGCGCCAAACTGTTGGTCACAACTGACGGGCAGTACCGGCGCGGCGCAGCGGTGCCGGTCAAGACCAACGCCGATCAGGCCGTGTCCGGTTCCAACAGCATCGAACATGTTCTGGTGATCCGCCGCACCGGCAGCGACATCGAGTGGACCGAGGGCCGGGACGTCTGGTGGCATGACGCCGTCGGCGCCGCGTCCCCGCATCACGCTGCCGAGGCGTTCGACGCCGAGACTCCCCTGTTCATCATGTACACCTCCGGCACCACGGGTAAGCCGAAAGGCCTGGTGCACACCTCCGGTGGGTACCTGACCCAGGCGTCGTGGAGTTTCGCCTACCTGTTCAGCAACCCCGATCCGTCGCAGCGGGACCAGGACGTCCACTGGTGCACCGCCGACCTTGCCTGGGTGACCGCCCATACCTACGAGATCTACGGTCCGCTCTCCAACGGCGCCACCCAGGTGATCTTCGAGGGCACTCCCAACACCCCACATCCGGGGCGGCACTTCGAGATCATCCAGCGTTACAAGGTGACCAGCTATTACACGGCCCCCACCCTGATCCGGTCGCTGATGGGCTGGTTCCCGGACGGCGTGCCTGCCAGCTACGATCTGTCCTCGATCCGTCTCCTCGGCACCGTCGGTGAGGCCACCAACCCCGAGGCCTGGCGCTGGTTCAGGGAGCACCTCGGGGCTGGCACCGCACCGGTCGTCGACACCTGGTGGCAGTCAGAAACCGGCGCCACCATCCTCTCTCCCCGCCCCACTGACCCCTCGTTCAAGCCCGGTTCTGCCTCCCGCGCCCTCCCCGGCGTGAGCACCCGGATTGTCGACGACGCCGGAAACCCGGTACCCACCGGTGAGCAGGGCCTGATCGTCGTGGACCGCACCGGACCGGCGATGGCGCGCACCGTCTGGGGCGACCCGCAGCGCTACCTGGATTCCTACTGGCGAAAGTTCGCCGCCCAGGGCTGGTTCCTGGCCGGTGATGGGGCCAGGAACGACGACGACGGCGACACCTGGATCCTCGGCCGGGTCGACGATGTGCTCAACGTGTCAGGCCACCGGCTCTCGACCATCGAGATTGAATCGGCCCTGGTTGCTCACCCGTGGGTGGTCGAGGCCGGCGTCTGTCCGGTCTCCGATCCGCGGACCGGCCATGCGATTGCCGCCTTCGTGGTGCTGGCTGCGTCCCACGGGGCCGGCGCGCACGCGGCGGAGGAGGTGAGCCGGGTCTTGCGGGACCACGTCGCGGCGGTGATCGGGCCGATCGCCAAGCCGGCCGCCGTCGTCGTCGTCGCGGACGTCCCGAAGACCCGGTCCGGCAAGATCATGCGCCGGCTCCTGACGCAGCTGTTCGAGAACACAACGCTGGGTGACACCACTTCCCTGCAGAACGAGGCGTGCGTGCCCGGCATCGCTGCCGCACTGGCCGCAAGGGCGTCACCGTGACCCCGCCAGCAAACCCCACCGGAGGGACAACCCGCAACGGAGAGCAACAATGTTGGTCGACCGTGAGAGGACTGTCACACTGGTGGGGACCATCCCGAGCGGTTGAGAGATCTGGCTCATTGACACCGCAGCAACCCTGGCCACTGCCCACGGCAGTGACATTAGGGTGCTAATGCCAGGCACGATGGAGGACCACTATGGCTATTGACCTTTCCCAACCCCTGAAGTTCGCGTACTGGGTGCCCAATGTGAGCGGCGGCCTGGTGGTCTCCACCATTGAGCAGCGCACCAGCTGGGACTTCGAGTACAACAAGAAGCTGGCCCGCATCGCGGAGGACGCCGGCTTCGAGTACGCCCTCTCGCAAACCCGGTATGCGGCGTCGTACGGCGCCGACAAGCAGCATGAGGCGACGTCGTTCTCCCTGGCGCTGCTCGGTGCGACCGAAAAGCTGAAGGTGATCGCCGCCGTCCACCCCGGCATGTGGCAGCCCGGAGTCCTGGCGAAGTTCATCATCACCGCTGACCACATCTCTGGTGGTCGGGCGGCGGTGAACATTGTGTCCGGCTGGCTGAAGAGTGAGTTCACCGGGTTCGGGCTGCCGTGGCTGGAACACGACGAGCGCTACGTCCGCACCGAAGAGTTCATCAGGATCCTCCGCGGCCTCTGGACCGAGCAGAACTTCTCCCAGGCCGGCAAGTATTACAACATCACCGATTTCACCCTCAACCCGCCGCCCGTCGACGTGCCCGGGCGTCCACACCCTGAAATCTTCTTCGGCGGGAACTCGACGGCGGCGCAGGCCACTGCTGGCCGGGTGGCCGACTGGTACTTTTCCAACGGCAAGGACCTCGAGGGATTCAAGGAGAATATCGCCGGCGTGCAGGCCTCAGCGGCCGACGTCGGCCGCCACCCCCGGTTCGGGCTCAACGGTTTTGTGATTGCCCGCGATACCGAGAAGGAAGCCCGCGAGACGCTCCGCGAGATCGTGGCCAAGGCCCACAAACCGGCGGTGGAGGGGTTCCGGGGCGCCGTGCAGGAAGCCGGTGCCTCGACCAAGGACGGCAAGGGTATGTGGGCGGACTCGTCCTTCGAGGACCTGATCCAGTACAACGACGGCTTCAAGACCCAGCTGATCGGCACCCCCGAGCAGATCGCCGAGCGGATCGTCGAGTACAAGAAAATCGGCGTGAACCTGATGCTGACCTGCTACCTCCACTTCCAGGAGGAGGTCGAAGCCTTCGGCAAGGACATCCTCCCCATCGTCCGCGAACTCGAAGCGGACCTCGCCCGTAAAGAGGGCCTAGATTTCAATGTTGACAACCAGATTAAGGCAGGTGTCTGATGGCTGATCGCAGCTTCGGTTTCCGTACACGCGCTCTTCACGCGGGTGGCACCCCCGACTCGGCCCACGGCGCCCGAGCGGTACCCATCTACCAGACGACCTCGTTCGTGTTCAAGGACACGAACGACGCCGCCAACCTCTTCGCGCTCCAAAAGTACGGCAACATTTATTCGCGGATCGGCAACCCTACGGTCGCCGCGTTCGAGGAGCGGATCGCGTCCCTGGAGGGTGGCATCGGGGCGGTCGCGACGGCGTCGGGCATGAGCGCCGAATTCATCACGTTCGCGGCCCTCTGCCAGGCCGGGGATCATATTGTCGCCGCGTCGCAGCTCTACGGCGGCACGGTCACCCAACTCGATGTGACCCTGCGCCGGTTCGGCATTGACACCACCTTCGTCCCCGGCACGGATCCCGCTGACTATGCTGCGGCCATCCAGGACAACACGAAGGCCGTCTACGCGGAGGTGATCGCGAACCCCTCGGGTGAAATCGCCGACATCCAGGGGCTAGCGAAGATCGCCCACGACGCCGGTGTGCCGCTGATCATCGATTCCACCCTGAGCACCCCCTACCTGATCCGGCCCATCGAGCACGGCGCCGACATTGTGATCCACTCCGCCACCAAGTTCATCGGTGGGCACGGGACCACCCTGGGCGGCGTTGTCGTCGAGGCCGGAACCTTCAACTGGGGTAACGGCCGGTTCCCCACCATGACCGAGCCGGTCCCGTCCTACGGCAATATCCAGTGGTGGGCCAACTTCGGCGAGTACGGCTTCCTGACCAAGCTGCGCACCGAGCAGCTGCGGGACATCGGGCCGTCCCTCTCCCCCATGTCGGCCTTCCAGCTGCTGCAGGGCGTGGAAACCCTGGCCCAGCGGATGGACGAACACCTGTCCAACGCCCAGGCGGTCGCTGAGTGGCTGGAGAACGACCCTCGGGTGGAGTACGTGAACTTCGCGGGCCTCCCCTCGCACCGGCATTTCGAGCGGGCCGCCAAGTACCTGCCGCAGGGGCCCGGGTCGGTCTTCAGTTTTGGGGTGAAAGGGGGCAGGGCGGCAGGGCAGAAGTTTATTGAGTCGCTGCAGCTGGCCTCACACCTGGCCAACGTGGGCGATGCCCGCACCCTGGTCATCCACCCCGGCTCGACCACGCACCAGCAGCTGTCCGCCGAGCAGCTGGTCACGGCCGGCATCCCCGAGGACCTGGTCAGGATTTCGATCGGACTCGAGGACCTGGACGATATCCTGTGGGACATCGACCAGGCACTGGACCTTGCCACTGCAACCCCGCAGGGCTCAACACCTACTCCGCACGAGGGAGCCACCGCATGAGCGCCGATCTGGAAACGGCACGGACCTGGGAGGGCCCGTCCGCCCCTGAACGACTCTCGCTCCTGCGTCACGCCAAGTCGGTGGCGATCATTGGGGCATCGGATAAGCCGTCCCGCGCGTCGTACTTCGTGGCCACCTACCTGCAGTCGTCGTCGCCCTATCGCTTGTACTTCGTGAACCCGGTGGCGAAGGAGATTCTGGGGCAGCCCGTCTACGCGTCCCTGGCCGACCTACCGGAGGTCCCCGACATCGTCGACGTGTTCCGGAAGCACGATGATCTGCCCAGTGTCCTTGAGGAGACGAAGGCTGTTGGCGCGAAAACGCTGTGGCTGCAGTTGGGGTCCTGGCATGAGGACGTTGCGCACGACGCCGAGGAGGCGGGCCTGAACGTGGTAATGGACCGCTGTATCAAGATTGAGCACGCGCGGTTCCACGGTGGACTCAACCTGGCTGGCTTCAACACCGGAGTGATCTCGTCGAAGCGGCAGGTTACCGCCTAGCCCCACCCATCATCTAGCCCCATCCCACACCCCCATCGAGTCAACAGGAATCGCCCCGAAAAGTGGCTATTCCTGTTGACTCGATCCCGTTGGTTGGGGGCAGGGTGGCTGGGCTAGTGGGACTCGACGATTTCCTCGTTGCGCGCGAATCGGCGGTTCTTGAGCACGGGCAGGAACTCGCGGACGTCGGCGATCCGTCGGCGTGACACGTTGGTGGTGACCACTCCCTCTTCCTCGTCGGTGAGGAAGACCTGCGGGATTCCCATGGGGTCGAGGATCGCCGAGTGCCCGATGGTATGCCCGCTCGAGGTCCCGGCTGCCGCGATCCAGACGGTGTTCTCGATGGCGCGGGCCTTCAGCAGGGTTTCCCAATGATCCACCTTGTGATCGCCCTTGAACCAGGCGGCCGGCACCAGGATCAGATCCGCCCCACGGTCAGCGAGCGCACGTGCCTGTTCCGGGAAGCGGATGTCGTAGCAGGTCATGAGCCCCACTGACAGGTCACCGATCGTAACCACCTTGATGCCGCCGTCGCCGGGTTTGATCCGGGTGGACTCCTGATAGCTGAAAGCGTCGTAGAGGTGAAGTTTGCGGTAGGTGTCAACAATCTTCCCCGTGGCATCCACCAGGACCAGCGTGTTGTAGGGGCGGTCCTCGCCGCTCCCCTCATACCCGCCAGCAACAATGGCTATGCCGAGCTCGACGGCGATGAAGGACAGCTGCTGCACGAAGGTCGACCAGTTTTCGTCGACGGCAGCCGCCAGCGAACCCTCCACCTTCCCGATGGAGAACATGGATTCCTCGGGGAAGACGATCAGCTCGGACCCTTCGGAACGCGCTTGTTCGGCAAGCCCACGCATGGTCTTGAGGTTGTCCGAGACGCTACCGCCCGGTCGGAACTGCCCAACGCTGATCTTCATCGTCGCCGCTTTCAGTCATGAAATAGGTGCCCTCACAGCCTACCGAATGCCTGAACGTCTTATTGTTGGGTTATGACACTGCAACCTATCGTCCCCGGCCCCGGCCAGGAATCAGTGTGGGACTACCCGCGACCGCCACGGCTGGAGCCCACCACCGAGCGGGTGATGATTGAGTTCGGAGGTATGGTGATCGCCGACAGCACCAATTCGGTCCGGGTCCTGGAAACCAGCCACCCCCCGGTGTACTACGTTCCGATGGACGACTTCGTCGCCGGCGCCCTGGCTCGGGTGGAGGGCTCATCGTTGTGTGAGTACAAGGGGATGGCAGCGTATTACGACGTCGTCAGCGGGCAGCACCGCGCACCCCGCGCCGGGTGGACCTACCCAACCCCCACCCCCGGCTTCGAGGCACTGCAAACCCGGGTAGCGATTTATCCGGGAGCAATGGACCGCTGTCTTATTGACGGTGAAGTGGTCACGGCGCAGGAGGGCGACTTCTACGGCGGCTGGATCACCAGCCGCATCGTCGGGCCTTTCAAAGGCGCCCCCGGCACCTGGGGCTGGTAGTCCGGGCCCAGTCCCGACAGTGCGACCCGGACAGTGCGACCCCGCCGTCGAACGGTGACGCCCAGCTAACGCTCATAGAGGACTGATACCTTCGCAGGTTGGTTATCTATCTGGCAGGAGAATATTGTGCGGAAGAAGTTTTTACTGAGTATTGCCTTGGCCGGAATTGTCTCGGTGGTGTCCGCATGCGGCACCCCCGAAGACGGCAGCGAGTCGGGATCCGAGACGTCGCAGGCCCCCGCCAATGAGAGCGCAGCGCCCGAAGCGGCCCCCGAGGTCGCCGACGCCGATCTGGAAGGCGTGCCTGACGTCGTGGCGCTGGTCAACGGCACCGAAATCCTGAAGGCGGACTTCGAATCGGTCTACACCGCCCAGTACGAGCAGGCCGCAATCCAGTCTCAGATGTCCGGGGAAGCTGTCGACCAGGATGAGCTCAAAACCCAGACCATCGAGGGAATGATCGGCACCGAACTGCTGGTTCAGGAAGCTGACGAACGCGGAATTGAGGCAAGCGACGAAGCAACTACCGCAGCACTTGATGAGCTCGTAGCAGCCAACCAGCTTGGTTCGGCCGAGGAGTTCTATGCAGCGCTCGCCGAGCAGGGCATGGACGAGGCGACAGTCAACGACCAGCTCGCCACCCAGGTCCAGGTGGAACAGCTCATCCAGGAAGAGGCCGGGGACTCCGCACCCTCCGAGGAGGAGCTCACCACCGCCTACGACGAGGCAGTGGCCCAGCAGGAAGAGCAGAACGCCCAGAGCGGCGAAGAGACCGAGGTTCCCCCGTTCGAGGAAGCACGGCCAGCCCTCGAGGAGCAGCTCCAGACCCAGAAGGAATCCGCCGCAGCGGAGTCCCTGATATCCAGCCTCCGCGAGGAAGCTGACATCACGATCAACCTCTAAGGCAGGTGGTACCGCAGCTAGAGGGCTGCGGCACCGGGACTGACCGGCGTCCGGTCAGGGGATTCCAACGCGAACCATGACGCCAGTTCGTCGGCTGGAAGTGGCCGGGCGTAGTGATATCCCTGGGCCAGGTCGCAGTCGAGCCCGATCAGGGCCTGACGCTGCCCCTCGGTTTCGACGCCCTCGGCTACCGCCTTAATCCCGACGGCGTGGGCCAGCAGGTAGCCGCAGGGGGCATGATCGAAGAGCGCCTGATAGTCCAGCCCGGCGGCGCTCACGGCTGCCGCCGGTGAGCGGGAAAGGCTCGCTCAGAAAACGCCGTCGGCGCCATTTCCGCCCCTCAAAAGTTGTGTGGGCGACGGCCTGGATACGGGTGGTCGTCGGCTCCTCACTGAACTGTCGGCGAGGCGGACCGAAATGTAAGCGTTTAGGCGCGACGGCGCCGAATCCGGATCGGTCCCTTGATGGTGGACGGATCGATGACCGCTCCGCCCTGCGTAATCTCCACCTCACCGGCGGCAACTAACCGCTTGGCAGCGTCCCGGGACGCCTCCATCAGGTCCCGCCACCGCCCGTCGGATACTGCGCGGGCAGCCTCCGATGGGCAGATCGTCGCCTCGGGGGCCCGCTCGTCGAGGAGCCGTCGGATGGCGTCCTCAAGCAGCCGACCGGTGTCGTCGCCAGCGGGGCCCAACCGGTTCCCTAACCGATCAGGTCGTTGATGACGATGGTCTGGTCCCGGTCGGGACCCACGCCGATGGCCGAGAACCGGGCACCTGACATCTTCTCCAGCGCCCGAACGTACACCTGCGCATTATCGGGCAGGTCATCGATAGTCCGCGCGGTGGTGATGTCCTCGGTCCAGCCCTCGAAGTACTCGAAGATGGGTTCGGCGTGGTGGAAATCGGTCTGGGTCATCGGCATCTCATCGTGCCGGACGCCGTCGACGTCGTACGCCACGCAAACCGGGATCCGCTCGATCCCGGTGAGCACGTCAAGCTTCGTCACGAAGTAGTCGGTGAAGCCGTTGACGCGGGCCGCATGGCGGGCCAGGACGGCGTCGTACCAACCGCAGCGGCGTGGACGCCCGGTGTTGACACCGAACTCGCCGCCCTTCGTCTGCAGGTACATGCCCATGTCGTCGAAGAGTTCGGTGGGGAAGGGACCGGCGCCGACGCGCGTGGTGTAGGCCTTGATGATGCCCACTGCGCGGCTGATCCGGGTAGGGCCAATCCCCGAGCCGACCGATGCGCCACCCGCGGTGGGGTTCGACGACGTCACGAACGGGTAGGTGCCGTGGTCCACGTCCAGGAACGTGGCCTGGCCGCCTTCCATGAGCACCACCTTGCCGGCGTCGAGCGCCTCATTCAGCACATAGGTGGAATCGATGACCAGCGGCCGGAGGCGCTCGGCGAAGCCGAGGAAATACTCGACCACTTCCTCCACCTCCACGTCACGCCGGTTGTACACCTTGACCAGGAGTTCATTCTTCTGGGCGAGTGAGCCTTCAACCTTCTGCCGCAGGATCGACTCGTCGAAGACGTCCTGGACCCGGATCCCCAGCCGTGCCACCTTGTCCATGTAGGCGGGACCGATGCCGCGCCCGGTGGTGCCGATGGCCCGCTTGCCCAGGAACCGCTCAGTGACCTTGTCCAGCACCTGGTGATACGGAGCGACCAGGTGCGCGTTCGCCGAAATACGCAACTTGGACGTGTCGGCGCCGCGCGCCTCGAGCCCCTCGATCTCCTCGAAGAGTGCCTCAAGGTTGATGACGCAGCCGTTGCCGATGATGGGGATCGCGTTGGGGCTCAGGATGCCTGCGGGAAGGAGCTTCAGCTCGTACTTTTCACCGCCGACGACGACGGTGTGCCCCGCGTTGTTCCCGCCGTTTGGCTTGACGACGTAGTCAACCCGCCCGCCGAGTAGGTCTGTTGCTTTGCCTTTACCTTCGTCGCCCCACTGGGCTCCGACAATAACGATCGCTGGCATGGGATCCTCCCCCATCGTTGCGGCGGCATCCGGACACCGTGCCGATGCCGCCAGAAGTGCATGAGAATGCCCCAAGACCTCAGTGCGTTGCGGCAAGAGATCTGGGGCTCTTACCACCCAAGTTTAGCAACAGATCCCGTTGACGCTCGGCTTGATGATTACCCGGCTCCGGCAGCGGCATCCACAACCGACTTCTTGACCTGTTCTGGGTCCCGGAAGCCTCGAGCTCCTCAGCCCGGACGATTGTCCCGCCGGAGTGGGTTCAGCAGGTGGCTTCGCCCCTGCCAGGCCAGCACCATGGCACCAGCGCCCAGCAGTACGTTGGTCCACAGGTACCCCACGTCACCGTTGACGATGTTCGTCACCGCGGCGCCGGTCATGACAAGAACGAGCAGCAACGCTCCCGGGGTGCGCACCCTGGGAACGAATAGGGCAGCACTCCCGATGAATTCGCCGGCAGCGGTCAGGTAGACAGTCCAGCCGGGAAGCCCGGATTCCTGGAACGGGAGCAGCGCGGCGGGGTCCCCCATGACCTTCTCGATCCCGGCCCGGACAAAGAAGAACGCGAGCACGGCGGCGAGCGCCACCCACACCAGTTCCATCCGGTTCGTCTGCATAGGCTCATGATGCCACCTGGGGCGCACCGGGAGGGGAGAATATGATCATGGATCGATTTGTTGGCAACATTGCGGGAGTTGGTACCGCCGCCGGAATCCGGTTGGTCGTTGGCCTGTGGGCGGATTCGCCGTTGGGCGCCTTTACCGACGTCATGGTGGAGGACGACGGCGGCCGGCGCACCCTGCTCGCGCCGAACCAGGCCGTCGCGGACTACGTCAGCGCTACCTACACGTTCGATCAGATTCAGGTGGTGGACGTGGTCTCCACACTCGACGAGCATCGGCTGACGGTGTCAGCGGGGCCGCTCGAACTGACCGCCGACCTTGGCGGCGTGACAGGGCTCGGTCGGCTGCTCAGCCTCGTTCCCGCCCGGGTAGCAACGTCACCGCGCTGGCTCAGCCTGATCAACCCGGTGGCCGGTCTGGTGATGCCGGGGGTACAGACGGCGGGTTCGGCGGGCAACGGCCGCACCGAGTATTACGGGGTGACGGCGGCGGTGAAAATTGCGGCCGCGTCGGTGCGCTGGCACGGCAGGGACCAGGGCGCACTCGCCCGGCTGTCCCCACCGGTGCGGTTCGGGTTCAGCTCCGCCCCGGCCGCGCCGATGCTGGTCACCGTAGTGACCAGCATCAAGCGGCCGTCAACCTAGTTTTTTCACCTTCAGTTGCCGAGCTGCCTGCTGGCTTCCGGATCGGATTCGCCGAGGAACTTGGCAATGCGCTCCGCCTCGTCCATTTCACCGATGGAGGCCGCAGCCCTGCCCAGCGCGTACAGCGAGCGGAGGAACCCACGGTTGGGTTCATGCGAGTACGGGACCGGGCCGGTGCCCCGCCATCCGTTCCGCCGCAGCGCATCGAGGCCGCGGTGGTACCCGGTTCGGGCGTACGCGTAGGACTCGATGGTGCGCCCCTCGGCGTAGGCCTCATCCGCGAGGATGGCCCACACCAGCGACGACGTCGGGTACTTGGCGGCGAGGTCTACCGCCTCGTCGCCGGCGTCGAGGCGTGCACCCAGGTCCGTTTCCTCGGGGAGGAGGGTGGGCTCGGGGCCGAGGAGGTTGCGGCGGAATTCGTCCGACATGCTAGAGCTTCTTCCCGGCGGACCCCAGTGATGCTGCGGCCTCGACCACGCGGGCTGCAAGACCGGCCTCGGCTGCGGCGCCCCACACCCGTGGGTCGTAGACCTTCTTGTTGCCAACCTCGTTGTCGACCTTCAGCACGCCGTCGTAGTTCTTCAGCATGTGGTCCACCACGGGTCGGGTGAATGCGTACTGCGTGTCGGTGTCGATATTCATCTTGATGACGCCGTAGGAGACAGCGTCGGAGATTTCCTGGGCTGAGGAACCGGATCCGCCGTGGAACACCAGGTCGAAGGGCTTGTCCTTGCCCAGCTTGGCGCCGATCTGATCCTGGATGTCCTTGAGGATTTCGGGGCGGAGCTTCACGCCGCCGGGCTTGTACACGCCGTGGACGTTGCCGAAGGTCAGCGCTGTGAGGTAACGGCCGTGTTCGCCGGAGCCCAGGGCCTCAACGGTGGCCAGTGCGTCTTCGACAGTGGTGTACAGCTTGTCGTTGATGGCGTTTTCGACGCCGTCCTCTTCACCGCCGACAGTGCCGATCTCAACCTCGAGGATGATCTTGGCAGCCGCCGCGCGGGGCAGGATGTCTTTGGCGATCCGCAGGTTCTCTTCAAGGGTTTCCGCTGAGCCGTCCCACATGTGGGACTGGAAGAGTGGGTTGCCGCCGCGCTTGACTGCCTCTTCCGATGCGGCAAGGAGGGGGAGGACGAATGCGTCCAGTTTGTCCTTGGGGCAATGGTCGGTGTGCAGCGCAATATTCACGTCATACTTCTTGGCCACCTCGTGGGCGAAGGCTGCGAAGCCCAGGGATCCCACCACCATGTCCTTGACCGACGCACCGGACCAGTACGCTGCTCCGCCGGTGGAGACCTGCACAATTCCGTCGGATCCGGCCTCGGCGAACCCCCGCATTGCGGCGTTGAGGGTCTGGGAAGAGGTGACGTTGACGGCCGGATACGCGAAGCCCCCGGCCTTGGCACGGTCGATCATTTCCGAATAGATCTCAGGTGTTGCGATAGGCATAAGGACTCCTCTGTGGAATGCGTATTAGACAGGCGGGATGGGTAACGGACCGCTCATTCCATCCTATTCGACTGCTCGTTCGGCAGAAACGACCCGGAGGGTCGGGTTTGCCGCTTGCAACCGGCAAACCTGACGGCGGGGGCCGTTGCTGGCCCCCCCACCACGCTAAACGGCCTCACCTGACCAGGCTAGACGCCCTGACCGAACACGTGCCGGCGAACCCACCCGTGCATCGCGATCGCCGCAGCCGCCGACGCGTTGATGGACCTCGTTGAACCGAACTGGGCGATGGACAGGGTCGCATCGGCGGCGGCGTGGACTTCCGGGGTCAGACCCGGTCCCTCCTGGCCGAAAACCAGCACACAGTTCTCCGGCAACTCGTAGGTTTCCAGCGGCACCGAGTCCGGGAAGTTGTCGATCCCGATGATCCGTAGTCCCTCGCCGCTGGCCCAGGTAACAAATTCCTCGACGGTCGGGTGGTGTCGCACGTGCTGGTAGCGGTCGGTGACCATGGCACCCCGACGGTTCCAGCGTCGTCGTCCGATGATATGGACTTCCTTGGCCATGAAGGCGTTGGCGGTACGCACCACGGAACCGATGTTCAGGTCGTGCTGCCAGTTCTCAATCGCCACGTGGAAGTTGTGACGGCGGGAATCGAGGTCGGCGACGATTGCGTCGTGCGTCCAGTAGCGGTACTGATCGACGACGTTGCGGGTGTCACCTGCCGCCAGCAGTTCGGGGTCCCACTGGCTGCCCGCCGGCAACTGACCCTCCCAGGGCCCGACACCTACCGGAATGAGCGGAATTTCGGGATTTTCTTTCACGCTCCCAGCCTAAGGTGAAAGACTGGGACCGATAGCACCGCCCGGACGGCAGGGAGAGATCACATGCGCGAGAACGAACACATCGAATGCTGGCTGACGGACATGGACGGTGTTCTCGTTCACGAGAACCAGGCCATCCCAGGCGCGGCCGATCTACTTGACCGTTGGGTGGCCACCTCCAAACGGTTTTTGGTGCTGACCAACAACTCCATCTACACACCCAGGGATCTGGCGGCGCGGCTCAAAGCCTCGGGCCTGGAAATTCCCGAGGAGAACCTGTGGACGTCGGCCCTCGCCACGGCCCAGTTCCTCAAGGAGCAGCTGCCGGGCGGACGCGCCTACGTCATCGGCGAAGCCGGATTGACGACGGCGTTGCACAACGCGGGTTTCGTGCTCACCGATCAGCACCCCGACTATGTGGTGCTGGGTGAAACCCGCACCTATTCGTTCGAAGCCATCACCAAGGCGATCCGGTTGGTGGAAGGCGGTGCACGGTTCATCGCTACCAACCCGGATGTGACCGGGCCATCCAAGGAAGGGCCGCTTCCTGCCACCGGCGCCGTGGCGGCGCTGATTACCGCCGCCACCAGTCGTGTCCCCTATATTGTGGGCAAGCCTAATCCCATGATGTTCCGGTCGGCGATGAACCAGATCGACGCCCACTCGGAAACCACCGCCATGATCGGCGACCGGATGGACACCGACATCATCGCGGGGATGGAGGCCGGACTGCACACCGTCCTGGTGCTGACCGGGATCACCCAGCGCGCCGACATCGACGCCTACCCGTTCCGTCCCGCCCAGATCCTGGAGTCGGTGGCCGACCTGATCGACCAGGTGTAGGCAGTGGCGGGAATCCTGAACCTGCGCGACATCGCTCAACTCACCGCCTCCGATCCGAGGGCGCCCGCGCCGGGCCGGGTGTTCCGTTCCAGCCAGCCCTTTGACTGGGACCTCGTCGCGACGATGGAGTTCCTTGCCGGCCGGGGCATCGAGACAATCGTCGACCTGCGCAGCGAACGTGAGGCGGGGATGGTGCCCTGGCTGGTCGCCGCCGACGCCGGGATCGACGTCGTCGCCGCACCGCTCGACCCCTCCGAGGCCAACCCCGCATCGACCATGGGCTTGTTGACCGCCGAGGACCTGGGGAATTACTACGTCGGTTGGCTGCATAGCCGCCCGGGAGCGGTGGTCAGCGCCCTCGAACCGATCGTGGCGGGCCGGACCACGCTGGTGCACTGTGCGGCTGGTAAGGACCGGACGGGCGTGATCACCGCCGTCGTTCTCCTGGTCGCCGGGGTGTCCGACGAGTTGATCATCCAGGACTACGCCCACACCACGGGCGCCCTGCCCGAAATCCTGCCAGCGCTGGCGAAGCTCTGGCTGGGGAACGCCCCATCCGGTTCGGAACGGATGTCGTTCGACAACCCGCCGGTAATCCTCACCTCCCCGGCTGCGGCCATGGCCACGTTCATCGACGGGCTGCGCCGCGAATACGGGACCGTTGACGCTTTCCTGACGGGAGCTGGCATGGACCGCCACGATCTGACGCGACTGCGGAAGACACTCAACGGTCAGTAGACGGTTCGCAGCGACCCGCCACGTGGGAGTGGCAGGAACTCCTCCTGCAGCGCCACCACGATGCCCTGATAGATCAAGGGGTTCCACTGCGGGCTCGCGTGGGCTGGGAGCGCACCCTCGGTGACGTAGTCAGCAGACACCAGGTTGTCCGGGAACGCTTCAGCCCATCCCGGCCGGGTCGTCGTGTAGTTCACGGTGTTGTCATTAGGGTTGCCGATGAAGGCAATCTGGGTATCCCCCAGGGTGCCCTGGAACCGGGTGACGTTGTAGTGGTAGATGTACGACGACTGTGACTGGATCAGCAAACTCGACGGCGCCAGCGGAGACAGTTGCTCGAGGGTCTGGTTCATGACCTGCTGCCAGCTGCGTTCGTTCTTGTTGACGATCCGCTCTCCCAGCTCGTATCCGCCCCTCAACACGGTAGGCACCCGGTATCCGGCGTCGTAGAGCCGCACCACACCCTCGAACACCGCCTGGTCCAGCACATCGGTGCGGGAATGCGGACTGGAGTCAAGGATGATCAGCTTCACGTTGATCCCCAACTCACGCAGCTGCGACGCCACCTCGATGGCTACCATCCCACCAAAACTGTGCCCATAGAAGTAGAGGGTTTCGACCTGGAAGATCCGTACATAGCGGTTCAGTGCGGCAACAATGTTGGTGATATTCAGCCCCCGGTTCGAGTACCCCATGACTGAAATCTGTCCGCGCTGCCCGAGGGCCGGTCGAAGGGAGTTGGCGATCCAGCCGCCCTCTTCCCAACTCGTTTTGTACCCGGGGAAGATGATCCATCGGGTTCGGGGGAACCGCCGCGCCGCCTCCTCATCCTCAACCGGGAGGAGCTGCAGCTCCTCCCGTTCCTCCTGGATCCGCCTTGTCAGGAACAGGTCGGCGGCGAGGGTGAGGCCGAACCCGGAGCCGACCAGGAAAGAGCGCCGGGACATGCCCTTGATCCCGTGCGCGTAGCGAAGCAGCCGTTCGGCGTCCTCAGTCATAGGGAGTCGGGGGTGTTAACCCAGACCGAGCTCGTCTTTGCCGAAGGCGTAGAGGTACGGCACCCCTGCCTCAGACTCGATGCGTTCCTTCGACCCGGTGTCGCGGTCGACGATCACCGCCACTGCCTGCACCTTGCCGCCGGCCCGCCGGACACCCTCAACAGCGGTCAACGCTGACCCACCGGTGGTGGAGGTGTCTTCGAGCACGACGACGGACCGGCCAGTAATGTCCGGGCCTTCCACCTGGCGGGCCATGCCGTGAGTCTTTTGGGTTTTGCGCACCACGAACGCGTCAATGCCACGGTTGTCGCGGGCCGCGGCGTGCATCACGGCGGTGGCCACGGGGTCAGCTCCCATGGTCAGGCCGCCGGCGCTCTCGAAGGCGATTCCGGCGTCGTCGAGCAACTCCAGCATGACCTGCCCCACCAGTTGGGATGCTTCGTGGTGCAGGGTGATCCGGCGAAGGTCAATGTAATAGTCGGCTTCCTTGCCGCTGGACAGCGTCACTTTCTCGTGCACGATGGCCAGTTCCTGGATCAGTTCACGCAGGCGGACGCGGGCGGTGCTATCGGCGGTCATGGTTGCAATCCTAATGTCTTTCGGTACCGGAGATGCGAGGTCCCAGTCAGTGTGACCGGATGCCAAGTGCCTTGCCCCGGGCATGCCTAAACCTGTCAGGGGGCGCTCAGGCTCGCGGTTTCGATTGATTCCGGCGACAGGACGTGGGAAATGGCCATCACCGAGGCACCCCGGACACCAGCATTCTGCCCGGCTACCGATGGCACAATCCGCAGGTGCTCAGTGGCCAAAGGTAGGGAACGCCGGTAGACCACTTCGCGGATCCCGGCCAGCAGGTGCTCGCCCGCTAGCGCCAGGCTCCCACCGATCACGACCACCGATGGGTTGATGAGGTTCACGCAGGTGGCCAGCACATCGCCGATGTCGCGGCCCGCCTGGCGGATCACCTGGATGGCGTCGCGGTCGCCCGAACGCACCAGGTCGATCACCCCTTGACTGGAGGTCAGTTCACCCCCGGTAAGTGCGTTCAACGCTGCCGCCAGCGCGGGCCCGCCGGCCAGGGCTTCGAGGCACCCCGTGTTTCCGCAGCGGCATGGAATCTCACCACCGCGTGGGACCCGGACGTGGCCGAGGTCCCCGGCCGTGCCCTGCGCACCGCGCTGCAGCATTGATCCTGAAATGATCCCGGCGCCGATACCGGTGGCCACCTTGATGAACATCAGATCGGTGGTGTCCGGCCAGCTACCGCTCAGCTCGCCGAGGGCCATGATGTTGACGTCGTTGTCGACGAGCACCGGCACGTTGAAGCTGCGTTGCACCAGCCCCGGCACGTCGAACCGGTCCCAGCCCGGCATGATCGGCGGGTTGATAGGCCTGCCCGTCTCATGCTCCACCGGCCCGGGCAACCCAATGCCGATCGCTGCCAGTTCGGAGCTGGTCCGCTTTGCCTCCCGCAGCAGGGTACCGATCGCTGCCACCAACCAGCCCAGCACCGTCTCTGGCCCGTCGGAGATGGTCATGGACTGGCGTGCGCTGGCCAGTTCTGTTCCGGAGAGGTCCGTCAGGATTACCAGGGCGTGGGTGGCGCCCAGATCGGCACCGATCACCACCCGTGCCCCGGGGTTGAGGGCGAACAACGACGGCGGCCTGCCGCCGGTCGACACGGCACCCCCGTACGGGGCGACCAACCCGAGGGTCATCAGCGTCTCCACCCGTGAAGCGACGGTTGACCGGGCCAGCCCGGTGAGCTGAGCCAGTTCCGCCCGGGTCCGCGGCTGCCCATCGCGGAGGAGCTGGAACACCTCGCTGGCACCAGGAGCAGGTAAAGCCGAGGTTCGGGCCTGCTTTTCGAACTCAATCTTCAACACAGTTTCAGTAAACCACGCGGAACTTCGGCGTGTCTCACATTCCACTAACTCATGTACAACGGCCTACTTTTGAATGATGCTCGACAAAAGTATGAGTTCCATGTCACAGTGGGCTGGTGGATAACGATGTCTTCCCCTCAGAGTCTCGGGACAGCACCTCGACGGTGCTAAGTGTCTCCCGACTGTCCAAGAGTTTCTTTGGTATTGAGGTGCTGAAAGATGTCTCCCTCGTATTGCGCGCCGGTGAAGTCCACGGTCTGGTCGGAGAGAATGGCGCCGGAAAATCCACGCTGATGAAGGTGCTGGCCGGGGTCCACCACCGGGATTCTGGCACCATCGAACTGGCCGGAGCTGCAGTCGACTTTTCGCATCCCACCCAGGCCCACGAGGCCGGGATTTCCACCGTGTTCCAGGAGTTCAACCTCCTCCCCGACCGCACCGTCGCCGAGAACATCTACCTCGGACGGGAACCGCGGCGCGGGGTCCTGGTGAACAAGAAGGCCATGCTGGACCGCACAGCTGAACTGCTGGGCCAACTGGGCATCAGCAGCATCCACCCCTCCACCCCCGTGAGTAACCTGTCGGTCGCCCAGCAGCAGATCGTCGAAATCGCGAAGGCCGTCAGCTATAACGCCCGCATCATCTCGATGGACGAGCCCACCGCAGCCCTCGCCGGACCGGAAGTGGAACTGCTGTATAGGATCATCCGACGGTTGAAGGAGCGCGGCGTCGCCATCCTTTACGTGTCGCACCGTCTCAAGGAAATCTTCGACCTTTGCGACACGATCACCGTCCTGAAGGACGGGGAAGTGGTCGGATCCGAGCCGGCATCGGCCCTGGATGATGCGTCGCTGGTACGCCTGATGGTCGGCCGGCCCATCTCGGCGTACTTCCCCGGGGTGGAACCCGGCACCACTATCGGGAAGCCGCTGCTGGAAGTGACCGACGGCGGCAACGAACAACTCGATGCGATCAACCTGACCCTGCGGACCGGCGAAATTGTGGGCATCGCCGGACTTCAGGGGTCAGGGCGCACCGAATTGGTGGAAGCCATCTTTGGCGCCGCCCCGTTCACGCGGGGCACGATGAGGCTCGCGGGGCAGCCCTACACCGCAAAAAGCACCCGCGCAGCAATCCAGCACCGGATTGCCCTCATCACCGAGGACCGCAAGACGCAGGGCCTGAGCTTGAACCAGTCGATTCTCGACAATGCCCTCAGCGTGATCCGCTCCGTGTTCCCAGGCCGCACCACCCAGGCCCGGCAGGACGCCCCCGGCGTGTTTTCCTCCCTGGAAGTGATCGCCCGGGACCTCGACCAGGAGGTCCAGTACCTCTCCGGCGGAAACCAGCAGAAAGTGGTGCTGGCCAAGTGGCTGGCCATCGCTCCCCAGCTGGTGTTACTGGATGAACCCACCCGTGGCATCGACGTCGGCGCGAAGGTGGCGGTCTACAACCTGATGCGGGCGCTCGCTGCCGACGGGAAAGCGATTCTGATGGTCTCAAGTGAACTGCCCGAAGTACTCGGCATGTCCGACCGGGTGCTGGTGATGCGGGACGGCCTCATCGCCGGTGAGCTGTCCCCGCTGTCAACCGAGGAAGAAGTTCTGCAGCTGGCCACCGGCGCACGGACCGAGGAGGCCTCATCATGAATCGACTCTCGAGACTCACGTCAACCCACATTGTGTACCTGGTGGTGCTGTTGACCATCATCGTCGGCACCGTGCTCGTCGGGTCCGTGGGCCGCAGCTTCTTCAGCACCGGCAACATCTCGGACATCCTCACCGGGACCAGCGTGCTCGGGTTCATTGCCATCGGACAGACCCTGGTCATCCTGGTGGGAAGCCTCGACCTTTCGGTGCCCTACGTGATCAGCCTGTCCAGCCTGATCGCCGCCGGGATCATGGCCAACCAGGGCGCCAATGTGCTTCCCGGGGTGCTCGCCGCGCTGGCCGTCTCAGCCCTGATCGGGTTGGCCAACGGGCTGGTGGTCTCGGGGCTGAAGGTGCATGGGTTCATTGCCACTCTCGGCATGGGCCTGATCATCAGCGGCTACCTGGCCACCAACTATCAGGGCAGTTCCGGGCAGGCGCCCCTGTCCTTCCGGCTGATCGGGGCCACCGGGCTGGGGCCCGTCCCGATCTCCACCCTGATTATGCTCGCCACCGCAGGCCTGGTCCTGTTGATGCTGAACCGCACACGCGTAGGCCACCACATCTACGCTGTGGGCGGGGATCTGGGCGTCGCCCGGATGTCAGGGATCCAAACCCGCACCCCCATCATCACCGCGCACATCCTGTGTTCGATGATGGCCGGCCTGGCCGGGCTTCTCCTGGCCGCACGGCTCGGCGTCGGAAGCCCCACGATCGGCTCACAGGGCGGCTACGACCTGCTCTCCATTGCAGCCGTCGTCCTCGGCGGCACCCTGCTCGCTGGCGGTAAAGGCTCGCTGATCGGCACCCTCGGCGGCGTGCTGATCTTCGCGATGCTGGACAACATCATGAGCGTCATGCAGATCAACCCCTTCCTCAAGGATGTGGTGCGCGGGCTGGTGATCGTGGTCGCCGTCGCCGTCTATGCCCGCCGCACCGTGATTACCCGCCCGCCGCGCTTTGACAAATCCCACCCCAATAGGTCCCGCACCACGGCGCACGAGGTGTCCGCATGAGCATCAGCGAGAACGCGCAGGGCACCCGGAACGAGGTGCTCTCACGGAACCGGGCCTCGGCCGGGGACCGCCTGCTGCGGGCCATGCGGACCCCCAGCGGCGGCGTCTTCATCCTCCTGATCGCCCTCCTGATCGCCGTCATCGCCGCCAACCCATCCTTCGGTGAGCCAGGCTCCCTGATCCGTTTTATCGGCCGGACCGCACCGATCGCCATCGCGGCCATTGGGCAGTACTTCGTCATCGTGTCCGGCGAGTTCGACCTGTCCATGGGATCGGTGGTCACTGCGCAGGTCTTCATCGCGGGCAACCTGATTGGCGACGACGACGCCCGGGTGATCCCGGTCCTGATGCTGATGCTCGTGTTCGGCGCCTTCATCGGCCTGATCAACGGGCTGGTCACCACGCTGCTCAAGGTTCCCAGCTTCATTGTCACGCTCGGCATGATGCTCGCGTTGCTCGGCCTGGTGCTGTATTCGACCGGCGGTGCCGCGACCGGGAACCCGGCCGACAGCTTCCGGCAGATTGGTCGCGGCGGTATCCGGGACGTTCCCGTACTGGAGATCATCCCCTACCCGGTGATCATCTTCCTGGTCACCGCAGCGGCCGCACTGTGGTTGATGCGCCGCCCCTATGGGCGCACCCTGATCGCCGTGGGTGACAATTCGCGTGCGGCAGCGCTGACCGGCGCCCGGGTTTGGTGGGTCAAGACCCGGGCGTTCATGCTGTCGTCGCTGTCCGCGACGGTGGCAGGCATCATCCTGGTCGGCTACGCCGGCGTCCACCCGTCGGTGGGCCGCGGCTACGAATTTGCCGCCATCACCGCCGTCGTCCTCGGCGGAGTGGTCCTGGGCGGGGGCCGCGGCTGGGTCCTGTCCGCCGCTGCGGGAGCCTTCGCCCTCGAAACCCTGTTCACCCTGCTGAACTTCCTCGGCGTCGAATCCACCTGGCGGGACACCGTCCAGGGCATCATCATCATTGTCGCCGTCGCCGCGGCAACCCAGACCTGGCAGCGGAAACGCCGCGGTACCAGCTCCAAGGCCCAGGAACCGACACACCCCATCGCTGAACCGCCCACCGTGGGCACCAATGAGAGAGGAATATGATGCGACGAAGCATCCTGACAAAGGTCACGGTGGTAGCAGCCACATCGCTGCTCGCCCTGACCGCCTGCACTACCGATTCATCCATTGAAGACACGCCTACGGAAGACACCGCGGCATCCGCCGAGGAAACCGCGCCCGCCGCTGAGGAGACCAGCAGCGATGAGTGGTTCGTCCAGGAAGTGTACGACGACCAGTTCGAGCAGCGTTCCGCCACCTTCGAGGGTGATCCGGAGCAGCCCTGGCTGCAGTACATCGACGGGGAAATGACCGACACCGCCGAGTACGCCGCTGATGGTGCCCAGAAGGCCTGCTTCGCCAACGCCTCCATTTCCAACCCGTGGCGGCAGACCGGCTGGATCACCATGAATGAGCAGCTGAAGGCGCTGCAGGATTCGGGGGTGATCTCCGAGATGGAAACCCGCGACGCGCAGGATGACGACAACACGCAGATCGCTGACATCGACTACTTCATCGCTGAAGGCAACTGTGACGCGTTCATCATCTCCCCGAACTCGACGGCGGCCATGACGCCGGCCGTCGAGCGGGCCTGTGAGACCGGGAAACCAGTGGTGGTCTTTGACCGCGGAGTGGAAACGGATTGCGCAGTCACGTTCATCCACCCCATCGGCGGCTTCGCCTGGGGTATCGACACGGCTGAGTTCCTGAGCGAACGGCTCGAGGAAGGCGACAAGGTCGTTGCCCTGCGCATCCTCCCCGGCGTCGACGTTCTCGAACAGCGCTGGGCTGCTGCCGAGCGGATCTTCGAGGAGAACGGCATCGAAGCTGTTGACTACTTCACCGGTGCCGATCCCACAGAAATCAAAGACATCCTGGCTGATGAGCTGGCCACCGGCGACGTACAGGGCGTCTGGATGGACGCTGGGGACGGCGCCGTCGCGGCGATCGAGGCTTTCGAGGACGCCGGAGCCGACCTCCCGGTCATGACCGGCGAGGACGAGATGAGCTTCCTGCGTAAGTGGGAGGAAACCGGCATTGAGGCGCTCGCGCCGGTCTACTCCAACTTCCAGTGGCGCACCCCGCTGCTGGCCCTGGAGCAGATCTTCGCCGGCGAGGAAGTCCCCGCCGAATGGATCCTGCCCCAGACCCCAATCACCGAGGCAGAACGCGACGATTTCCTGACCGCCAATGAGGGAATGCCTGATGGTCACTACGCCAAGTTCGGCGGCGAGGACATGGAAGGCTATCCCGAGGTCTGGCAGGAACGCCAGATTCCGTAGCCGCCCAACCACCAGCAGTAACGACCAACCAGCAGCACGCGAAAGGAGGCAGGACCGTGGCGAGCACTATTGAGCGACCCCTCGGCGTCAACACCTGGGTATGGACCTCACCCCTGACTGGTGCCAGCCTGCCTCCTTTGCTGGGTTCCATCGCCGCCATGGGGTTCGACGCCGTCGAACTTCCCCTCGAAAACATTGGCGATTTCACCGCAGCAACCGTCAACGAGTCGCTTGGCGGCCTGCAACCGTATCTGGTCGGTGCGATGGCGCCGGGCCGCGACCTGGTCCTGGCCGAGGCCTCGACCATCCTCGAGACCCAGCGGTACCTCAGCACCTGCATCCAACTGGCGCACGATATTGGTGCCCCGTCAGTGTGCGGTCCGTTCTACTCGTCCACCGGCCGGGTGTGGCGGATGGACGACGACGAACGTCGCGCCGCCTACGAGCAGTTGCGGCACAGCCTTGCGCCGCTCGCCGACGAAGCAACCGGCGCCGGCGTCGCGCTCGGGATCGAACCTCTCAACCGGTATGAGACATCACTGATCAACACGGTTGCCCAGGGCCTTGACGCTCTGGGCCCCCTGTTGGGTCCGGCGGTCGGACTGGCACTCGACACCTACCACCTGAACATCGAGGAGCGTTCGTCTGCGGCCGCCATCATCAGTGCCGGAGAACACCTGGTGCACGTCCAGGTCTGCGGCAATGACCGTGGCGCCCCCGGCGGCGACCAGACCGACTGGACCGGCATCCTCGAAGCCCTCGATACGGTGGGCTACGAGGGTCCACTGAATATTGAGAGTTTCACCTCGCACAACGCCAGCATTGCCACCGCCGCCTCCATCTGGCGGCCCCTCGCCGAGTCCCAGGACCGGCTAGCCCACGACGGCCTCGCCTTCCTGCGCTCGATCACGCCGCCCAAGACCGCTACGCCCCTGCCTCAAGGAGACCACCGATGACCACCCCCGCCTCGGCAGCAGCTGCCGTGCCCGGCACGCTCGGGGTGGCCGTTCTCGGCTACTCCTTCATGGGGAAGGCGCACTCGAACGCCTGGCGCAATGTGAACGCTTTTTATCCGACCCCTCGCGTGACCCAGCAGCTCCTGGTTGGCCGGGACGCCGGTCACGTCGCCGACGCCGCCACCCGATTCGGCTGGGCCGAAAGCTCCACCGACTGGCGGGAAGTGCTGGAGCGCGACGACATCCACATTGTCGACATCTGCACCCCCGGCCACCTGCACGCCGAACTGGCGATCGCCGCGTTGGAGGCAGGCAAACACGTCATCGTCGAGAAGCCGCTCGCCAACTCGGTTGCCGAAGCCGAGCTGATGGTCGCAGCGGCTGTGGCAGCCCGGTCCCGCGGCGTCCAGTCGATGGTCGGCTTCAACTACCGACGACTTCCCGCACTTGCCCTGGCGCGGACCCTGATTTCTGACGGGCGGGTGGGGGACGTCCGTCAGATTCGCGTGAGTTACCTGCAGGACTGGCTAGCCGACGAGCGGGCCGCCATGAGCTGGCGTCTGCGCAAGGCATCGGCCGGTTCCGGCGCTCTGGGCGATCTGGCATCGCATGCTGTTGATCAGGTGGCCTTCCTGCTCGATGACCCTGTGGCGAGCGTGTCCGGCACTGTCAATACGTTCGTGGCGGAGCGTCCCGGCCCGGCCGGCCCCGAACAGGTAACCGTCGACGACGCCGCCTGGGCCACCCTTCGACTCGCCTCCGGGGCGGTCGCCAGCCTTGAAGTCTCGCGGTTCGCGACGGGGCGCAAGAACTCGCTGCAGATTGAAATCTACGGTTCCCGGGGTGGGCTCCGCTTCGATTTGGAGCACCTGAACGAGTTGCAGTACTTCGACAGCGGCACACCGGCAGAGTTGCAGGGGTACAGCAAAATACTGGTCACCGAGCCATCCCACCCGTACCTTGGAGCTTGGTGGCCCGCCGGGCACACCCTCGGCTGGGACCACACCTTCACCAGCCAGGCAGCCGACTTCCTCACAGCGATCGACTCGGGCACACCGACGTCGCCGTCGTTCGAGGACGGATTGGCAACCCAGCGGGTACTGGCCGCAGTGGAGGCCAGCGCCGCCCAGGCGGGCGCCGCCGTCGCACCCGCCTGAGACGATCTATTGCACGCAGGAGAAACCTATGGAACTGTCCGTCCAGCTTTACACCGTCCGCGACGCCCTCGAAGCGGACCTCGATGGCACCATTGACCGGATCGCGGCGATGGGTTTCACCAACGTCGAGCCGTACAACTTCGCCGCGGATCCGGCTCCGCTAGCTGCAGCCCTGAAACGGAACCATCTTTCGGCACCCTCCGGGCACGCACCACTGCTCTCAACCGACCAGGCAAGGATCTTCGAGGCGGCCCGCACCCTCGGGATGCGCACCGTGATCGATCCTTATGTGCACCCCGACCGTTGGACATCGGTTGCCGACATCGCCGCCACGGCCGCGCAGCTCAATGAGGCTGCGACGCTCGCCGCGGAGTATGGGTTGCGCGTGGGCTACCACAACCACTGGTTCGAAATAGAGACCGATTTTGATGGCCGCACTGGTCTTGAGGTACTGGCCGAAAACCTGCATCAGTCGGTAGTCCTGGAAGTGGACACCTATTGGGTGGCGGTCGGCGGGCAGGATCCGGCGGCCCTGCTGGGACGCCTCGGTGACCGGGTCCGGCTCATCCATATCAAGGACGGTGCAGTCGACCAGGACAACAAATCCCAGGTGGCAGTCGGCGCCGGACGGATGGACATCGAGGGGGTCCTGGCCGCGTCGTCGACAGTCGAAACGGCAGTGGTCGAACTCGACGACAGCGCCGGGGACCTTTTCACCGCCATTGAGGAGAGCCGCCGGTTCCTGCTTGCCCGGACCGGCGCATGAGGGGCCCAGTCGGCGTCGGCGTGATCGGCGCCGGGGTGATCAGCAAGGAATACCTGACCAACCTCACCGCTTTCCCCGACCTCCACGTTCACATCGTCGCCGACCTCTTTGAGGATGCCGCGCGCACCCGCGCCGCCGAGTTCGGCGTGGCAGCGGCGGGCGGGGTTGAAGCTGCCCTGTCTCACCCGGACGTGGAAATTATCGTCAACCTGACGACCCCCGCCGCCCACGTGCCGGTGGCCCTTGCCGCCGTCGCGGCCGGAAAGCATGTCTGGTCCGAGAAGCCGTTCTCCCTCGACCGCGCCTCCGGAGCCGAGCTACTGGCCGCGGCCGAAGCAGCGGGAGTCCGGCTGGGATGCGCCCCCGACACCTTCCTCGGCGCGGGGCTCCAGACTGGGCTGCGCGCCATCCGGCGCGGCGATATCGGCACACCGTTGACCGCCCTCACCCTGATGCAGTCCCCGGGCCCGGAATCATGGCATCCCAACCCGGCCTTCCTGTTCCAGGCGGGGGCAGGGCCCCTTTTCGACATCGGCCCCTACTATCTGACCGCCCTGGTGCAGGCGTTCGGGTCCATCCGGCGGGTCGCGGCCCTCGGCTCCCGCGCGCGGGACACCCGGGTCATCGGCTCAGGGCCCAAGGCGGGTGAATCGTTTAAGGTGTCCGTGCCCACCCATGTCAGTGCCCTGGCAGAGTTCGACGGTGGCCGGTCGTCGCAGAGTATATTCAGTTTCGACTCCCCCAGGCCCCGAACGGGTTTCGTCGAAATCACCGGGACCGATGCCACCATCGCTTTCCCCGACCCGAACGAGTTCCACGGGGAGGTCCGGTTGCACCGGCACGGTGCCGACGATTGGGAGACCATACCCGCCGTCGGGTCGGTATTCGGCCGTGGTTCCGGCGTGCTGGACATGGCACGGGCTATCCGGGCAGGCGTACCTCACCGCGCGCAGGGCTCAACCGGTTTCCACATTCTCGATGCGATGGTGGCGATTGCCGAATCAGTCGACACCGGAGCGTTCGTGCCGGTGACCAGTTCCGCCGCAGCACTCGATCCCCTTCCCGAGGACTGGGACCCGTCCCAGCTCACCCTTTCCTAGGAGACACCATGGCACGCAACTACACCCTGTTCACCGGCCAGTGGGCCGATCTACCCTTCGAGGAGGTAGCCAGGCTGGCGGGCGAATGGGGCTACGACGGGTTGGAGATCGCCGTCTCCGGGGACCATCTGGATGCGTGGCGCTGGGACGACGATGAGTACATCGCTGGCCGGCTGGACATTCTGGAACGTAACGGGCTGAAAGTGTGGGCCATCTCCAACCACCTCAAGGGTCAGGCCGTGTGCGACGACCCGATCGACTTCAGGCACCAGGCCATCGTCGGCGCTCGGGTCTGGGGCGATGGGGAGCCCGACGGAGTCAGGGCACGCGCCTCCGAGGAAATGCAGCACACCGCGCGGCTGGCCCAGAAGCTCGGGGTGAAAACGGTGGTGGGGTTCACCGGTTCCTCGATCTGGCAGTACGTGGCCATGTTCCCGCCGGTGTCCCAGGACGTGATCGACGCCGGCTTCCAGGACTTTGCGGACCGCTGGAACCCCATCCTCGACGTGTTCGACGAGTGCGGGGTCCGGTTTGCCCATGAGGTGCACCCGTCGGAGGTCGCCTACGACTACTGGTCCACCCAGCGGGCGCTCGAGGCCATCGGGCACCGGCCGGCTTTCGGTTTGAACTGGGACCCCAGCCACTTCATGTGGCAGCAGATCGACCCGGTGGCGTTCATCTCCGACTTCGCGGACCGGATCTACCACGTCGACTGCAAGGACACGAAGATGCGGATGGGCGGCGGCCGCAACGGCATCCTGTCCTCGCACCTGCCGTGGGGAGATTCCCGGCGCGGCTGGGACTTCGTGTCCACGGGCCGCGGCGATGTGCCGTGGGAGGACAGTTTCAGGGCACTGACCAGCATCGGCTACGACGGGCCCATTTCAGTGGAGTGGGAGGACGCCGGGATGGACCGACTGCAGGGTGCACCCGAAGCCCTGGCCTTCCTGAGGCAGTTTAACTTCGGGCCCTCGGGCGCCTCCTTCGATGCTGCCTTCAAGCAGTAGCGGGCTCCTGTCCCAGGGCGCGGCCCCTGTAGGGCGGGCCGGTGTAGCGGCCGTGTGATTTGCCGTAACGCACCGGAAACGCCACCGTAGTAGCCTTTCCACATGCGCGAAAACCAAGCCAGCATCATTGAGGAAATGGGCGTGCGGCCCACCATCGATCCCGCAACGGAAATCCGTGCCAGGGTCACCTTTCTGAAGGACTACCTCAAGGCCACCGGGACCAACGGTTTTGTTCTCGGGATCAGCGGCGGAGTGGACTCTTCGCTGTCCGGCAGGCTCGCCCAGCTGGCCGTGACTGAACTGGCCGAGGAAGGGACTGAGGCGGACTTCATCGCCGTCCGCCTCCCCTACCGGGAACAGCAGGATGAGGATGACGCGCAGGCGGCCCTGGAGTTTATTCAGCCGAAAAGCCAGCGCACCTTCAACGTCGCAGCAGCTGTTGACGGGTTCGAAGCGGAGTATGCCAGTGCCACGGGTGAGGACATCTCCGACTTCACCAAGGGAAACATCAAGGCCCGGGCGCGGATGATTGCCCAGTACGCGCTCGCCGG
The DNA here is from genome assembly GCF_054510775.1 of Arthrobacter sp. TMT4-20. Lineage (NCBI taxonomy): Bacteria > Bacillati > Actinomycetota > Actinomycetes > Micrococcales > Micrococcaceae > Arthrobacter > Arthrobacter sp. TMT4-20. The sequence continues at coordinate 62,083 of NZ_JBTNDW010000013.1, forward strand.
ACAGCACAACCTCCTGGTGATTGGCACCGACCACGGAGCGGAATCGGTCACCGGGTTCTTCACCAAGTACGGCGACGGCGGAGCTGACATTCTGCCGCTGTTTGGCCTCAACAAGCGCCAGAACCGGGAGCTGCTCAAGGAACTCGGCGCGCCGCCCCAGGTTTACACCAAGGTGCCGACGGCTGATCTGCTGGATCATCAGCCCGGCCGCACCGACGAACACGAACTGGGAATCACCTACGACCAGATTGACGACTATCTGGAAGGCAGGGAGGTGGAAGAGTGGGCTGCTCTCGCGATTGAGCGCCGCCACACCATGACCCGCCACAAGCGCACCGTCCCTGTCACCATTCTGGACACCTGGTGGCGGGGCTGACGCCCGGGACATTGGTAACGTGTTCCCTGTGAAGATTGCCACCTGGAACGTAAATTCCCTCCGAGCCCGCGCGGACCGCGTCGAAGCCTGGCTAGACCGCTCCGACGTCGATGTCCTCGCAATTCAAGAGACCAAATGCAAGGACGAGAACTTCCCCTGGGATCTGTTCGAAGCCAACGGCTACGAGGTAGCCCACTTTGGTCTGAGCCAGTGGAATGGCGTCGCGATCGCCTCCCGGGTGGGGCTCGACGACGTTGAACGCACCTTCGAGGATCAGCCCCTCTTCGGGAAGGACGCGGAGCCGATCCAGGAAGCCCGCGCTATCGGTGCCACCTGTGGCGGCGTGCGGGTCTGGAGCCTGTATGTCCCCAACGGACGGTCCCTCGACGACCCCCATATGCAGTACAAGATTGATTGGCTCGACACTCTGCGGGCAAAAGCCCTTGGCTGGATCGAAACCGACCCGACGGCGCAGATCGCCCTGACCGGCGACTGGAACATCGCCCCCCAGGATGAGGACGTCTGGGATATCGACCTGTTCCAGCGGGAGGGCTACACCCATGTCAGCCCGGCGGAGCGCGCCGCCTTCCACGCGTTCGAAAACTCGGGCTTCACCGACGTCGCCCGCCCCCACACTCCGGGTCCCGGCGTCTACACGTACTGGGATTACAAGCAGCTGAGCTTCCCCAAGAAAATGGGCATGCGGATCGACTTCGTGCTGGCATCTCCGGCGCTTGCCGAGCGTGTGACCGGCGCCTCGATCGACCGGGAGGAACGCAAGGGTAAGGGCGCCTCGGACCATGCACCGGTCATTGTGGAGCTGGGGTAACTGATGGCGGCCATCGGTCCGGCCGCCACGGGCCACACCTTCCCCTACGTGTCGTTCCTCAGGGTCTTCGAACCGCTTGAGGCATTCAGCGACGCCCAGCAACTGGTGATTTTGGAGCAGCGGTCGCGGGAACGCAAGGACACCGAGGGGATTGAACGCAACAACTCGTTGCAGCGGATTCTTCGCCAGGTGTCGGACCCGTTCCCCCACCACGGGGCAGACCTGGTCCGGGTCCTTCATTTCCCCGGCACTAACGGCGTCACCGCTCAGTACTATTGCCCCAATCAGCTGGCGGTCCGCACCTCGCTGGCAGCCGAGTCGCTGGGACAAACGATTCGCGGTCCGCTGGTGGATGTGTTGCTGCCCGAAGCGGCAACCGACGCACACCAGGCGCGACTCGATCCCGAGACCGTCGCCGAGACGACCGCCAAGCTCCACACCCGATCAGCCACCTGGGGGATTCCATTCTCCTGGTTTGTCCTGATCCACGAGGACGATCTCACCGAGGTGATTGAGGACGGCGGCAAGGTCCGCACCGTGCGGATGGCCGCGGCGGTGCACGAGTGCATTGAGCGGGCCAAGCACGCGATGGCGTCTCTGGCGATCGCTGCGCCGGAGCTGGACCTGCTCGATGACCTGACAGACATTATCGAATGGCTCCAGTTGTTCCGTCTCGACGCGGTGGTGGAACTCGACTACGGTCCGGTCGCCGACCTGGTGTTCCCCGACGAGTCACCCATGGACGTCAGGATGGGCATCGAGTGCCTGGCCGAAGGCGACATGACGGGCGCCGCAGCGTCGTATCGTCGGTTGGCCTCCCGCTGGATCCCGATCCGCCAGTTGGCCCGCGCCAACTAGCCGCCTGCTACCGGCCACATCGACACCAGCACCTCGCTGCCAGCCGCCTGCCCGGGCGCGCGCCGTCGTCGTCGGCCGCCACCTGCGCCGTTCCGGTGAGGAACCTTGACGTCGGGGGCCAACGTCCAGGTCGCTCACCAGACCGGACGACGACGGCGCTAGTTGATCCCCTCCACGGCGTAGGACACCTTGGTGACGCCCTTCTTGGACTTGATCTTGGTGATGGTCAGGGTGCCGATGTCGCTGACGTCCCGGACATGGGTGCCACCACAGGGGACTCCGAAATCATCGCTGTACAGCACGATCCGTGCTGGTTTGTTGGTGGGGATGTTGTCCGGAACGTTGCGGCAGTAGTCGCCCATCTCCGATACCGGCATGAACCTGATTTCGTTGGTGCTTCCGGCGCCGACCACATCACGCGCTGCCTGTTGGATCCTCACGAGCGTGGCTTCGGTTTCCTCCGGAGCCAGCGCAGCGTTGTATTCGACGAAGGACATGTGGGGATAGTGTGCGCCTTTGCCTGGAACCCAGGGCAGGCCGAGCCGTTCAACCGCCAGGTCCACCACATGACCGGCCGAGTGCAGGCGGGTGTTCATCACCCGCCGGGTCGTGTCGACCGCCAGCGACACTTCGTCCCCGACGGCGATTGGCCCGTTTCCGAGGTGGTGGACCATACCTTCGGGGTCCAACCGGACCTCCTCCACCGCGAACTCCCCGGCGGCTCCCCTGATCGCGCCGGTATCCCAGTCCTGGCCACCACCGCGGGGGTAGAAGCAGGTCCGGTCCAGGATGACGTCGGTGCGGCCGTCGTCGTCGACGCTGACCGACTGCACGCGTGCGGCGCCGGTCAACACATCGAAGTCGTTCAGGTACATCAGTTCGGTAGCCATCCGCCGATTCTATCTACCCGGTTGCCCACCGAATCGCACCATCCAGTGGAGCGTTACGTATCTGCCCAGCGAAAGCGTGATTCAGTGGGCGGGGTAGTCACCTAGCGGACAGGTAGCGCGGCGGGCCGGTTGACGTCCTGATGATCAGCTCGTGCGGACGGGGTGCCGGGGCGGCAACGGGCACGCCCCCCTCGAGCTCGGCAAGCAGGAGATCAGCCGCATACGCCCCCTGCTCCTCGGGGCTTTGCCGGATGGTCGTCAAGCTCAGCGGGTCCGCGAATTCGTGGTCGTCGATTCCCACCACCGAAAGCTGCCCGGGGATGCTGATCCCTAGATCGGCGGCTGCACTGATCACGCCGAAGGCCATCTCGTCCGAGGAGCAAAACACTGCCGTTGGCCGATCAGCCGGATCCTGCAGGAGGGTTAGCGCCGCCGCCTTTCCACGTTTGAAACGGAAGTCCCCGAACACTGACCACTCCGGTCGGACGGGCAGCCCATGCCGGGCCATCGTGGAAAGATACGCCTCCTCACGGATGCGGGGCACCTCGAACTCGATACCAAATGACCCGCCGCCCCGCAGGTGTGCAATGTCAGTGTGCCCCAGGGCAATTAGATGCTCGACGGCGTCCCGGGCCGCGGCGTCGTCGTCAATTCCCACATGACGGACTCCCCGGACGGATCCGCCCACCACGATGGTGGGCGAATCCAGGGCTTGCAGCGATCGGAGTTCATCATCCGTCAACTCCATGCACATCACGAGGAGCGCATCGATGCGTTTGCGCAGGATGGACCGGTGGAACACCCGTTGCCGGTTGACCCCCGACCCGCCCAGGCTGAACACCACCAGGTCATATCCGGCTGCACGGAGCTGGCGATCCACCCCCTCCAGCACCGCCGAGAAATACCAGCGTTCAATCTGCGGCAGCAGCACTCCCATCGCCATGGTCCGGCCGGACGCCAGACCCGACGCAGACGACGACGGCACGTAGCCGAGCTCCTCTGCGGCACATTGCACCCGCAACCGGGTGCTGGCGGACACTCCGGGCAGCCCGCGGAGCGCCCGGGAAACGGTCGCCGTTGAGACGCCAAGGGATTTTGCGACGTCGTCAATGCTGGTCATCGGTTCATCCCTTAAGGCCGCCCGCCAGCAGACCGCGAACAAAGTAGCGCTGTAGGCCGAAGAAGACCAGCAGCGGAACGATCATCGACACGAAGGCACCAGCGGTGAGCCTGTGCCATTCGCCGCCGCGCGTGCCGGTGAGTTCCGCCAACCGCTGGGTGATGGGGGCGACGTCGGGCGTGCCACCGGAGAAGACCAGCGCGACCAGCAGGTCATTCCAGACCCACAGGAACTGGAAGATGGCGTAGGAGGCGAGTGCCGGAACTGACAGCGGGATGATGATGCGCCAGAAGATGGTGGCGTGACCCGCGCCGTCCACCCGGGCCGCTTCGATGACTTCACCGGGTATCTCAGCTATGAAGTTATGGAGCAGGAAGATGGCGAGGGGGAGGGCGAAAATTGAGTGCGCGATCCACAGTTGGGCGTAGGATCCTGACGGCAGTAACTGGAAATCACCGATCTGAAGGTTCACGAACAGGCTCAGGAGCGGTATCAGCGCCATCTGGAGGGGAATGATCTGGAGGGCGAAAATGAACACGAACATCGTGTCTTTCCCCCTGAACTTTCCCCAGGCGAACATGTAAGCCGCCATGGCGGCGATCACGAGCGGGATGACTGTGGCGGGAATGACGATTGCCAGCGAGTTCACGAAGTACTGGCCAAGGTTCGGCGACTGGCTCCCCCCGGATACCAGCACATCCACGTAGTTATCGGCCGTGAGCTCGCGATCCCCGAACACGTTCCACCAGCCGTTGCGCTGGATGTTCTCCTCAGGTCTGAAGGAGGAAATCAGGAGGCCCAGGGTGGGGATAGTCCACACGGTAGCAATGATGATCGCCGCGATGGTTGCACCCCGGGAAGTGAGCTTCTGCTTAACCCGGCGGGTGATGGGCGGCTGCGCACCGGCCGGGGTTTCCCCGGGCTGGGCTGATGCGGGAACTGGGGGAATAGTCGGCGTCGAGCTCATCGGATCTGCCTCTGCTGCTTGAGTACGCGTGCGTTGTATACGACCACCGGGAGCACCATGAGGAACAGAACGAGTGCCAGCGCCGCGCCGCGACCGGGTTCATTGGCCCTGAATGCCTGGGTGTACATTTCGTTGGCGATTACCGAGGTGTCGTAGTTACCCGCGGTCATGGTGCGGACAATGTCGAAGACCTTCAAGGTGATGATGGTAATAGTGGTGACCACCACGACCAGCGCTCCCCGAATGGAGGGAATGGTGATGTCACGGAACTGTTGCCACGCTGACGCGCCATCCAGCCTGGCCGCCTCAACAATCTCCATGGGAATGCCCTTGATGGCGGCCGAGAGGATCACCATCGCGAAGCCAACCTGGATCCAAACCATCACAGCGATCATGAAAAAGGTGTTGCCGGGCGCGTCGAGGAGGAACTGCTGAGGTTCGCCACCAAACCACACCAGGATCTGGTTCAGCAGACCGATTTGCTCCTGCTCCGGACCCTTGTAGGCGTACACAAATCGCCAGATGACGCCGGCGCCCACCATTGAAATGGCCATTGGCATGAAGACCAGTGCTTTCAGGGTGCGCTCGCCCTTGGCTTTGTCGATGAAGACGGCGTACACCAGCCCAATACCGGATGCCAGAAGTGGCACCAGGATGACCCAGAGCACCGTGTTGCGCAAAGTAATCAGCGCGGTGGGTTCAGTGAACATCCACACGAAGTTCTCGATACCGTTGAGGTTGCCATCACGGTCGGTAAAAGCCAGCAGGGACGTCTGGACGGCAGGCCAGATCATCCCGACGACAAGCAGGATCGCTGCCGGGGCGAGGAAACCAATGACTGTCGCTTTATCCCGGAACGACTTGGGTGCCCGGTCAACGATGAGCATGATTAATCCGATAATGGCGGCGAAAATGGCCAGAGCCACCACCACCTGCAGGAACTTATTGCCAAGGTCCTCCATTGCGCAGCCTCCTTGGTGCGATAAAGGGTGATGCAAAACGCGCTTTTGCGAACGACACGGCACCGAGCACGGTGTGGAAAATGTCAGGACAAGCCCGGCGTTCCTCCTTGACGAAGGAACGCCGGGCTCGCTCTTGAACTACTGCGGCCAGGAGCTTTCGATGGTGTCGAGGACCTCCTCGGTCTCCGAACCGTTGATCCACTCCACGATGCCGCTCCAGAAGGAGTTGGCACCAACAGCGCCCGGCATCAGGTCGGATGCGTCAAAGCGGAAGACGGTGTCCTCGTTTTGCAGCAGTTCGATGGATTGACGATCCAGGTCGGACGTTGCAACCGATGGGTCAAGTGCCAGGTTGGCACTGATTCCGCTGCCCTGGGACACCCTGGCATTGGCAAACTCGCCGCTGGCCATGAACGACTGAAAGGCGACAACCTCTTCACGGTCGGCATAGGCAGCGATGATTTCGCCACCACCGGTGATTGCTCCGCCACCAGCCTCAACGCCCGGTGTCATGAACGCCCACACGTCGCCGTCTTCGGATACCTCGGTGCCTTCGGGCCAGTTGGCAGCCTGGAACGATGCCTGGTGGTGCATAGCGCAAGTTCCGTCGAGAACTGGCTGCCCTGCATCAGCGAACGGGGTGGAAAGGATCGACCGCACATCTCCAATTCCCCCGTTGACGTATTCCTCGTTCTTCAGGATCTCCCCCACCGCGTCGAAGGCTTCAGCGATTTGCGGATCGTTGAAGGGGATCTCATGGTTCACCCACTGGTCGTAAACCTCCGGACCTGCCTGGCGCAGCACGTAGTCCTCCACCCAATCGGTCCCGGGCCAACCCGTGGCTTCGCCGGATTCGAAACCAGCACACCACGGTTTCATGGTGCCGTCGGCCGCGATGTCCTCGGTGAGTGTCATCATGTCGTCGAGGGTCTCAGGGACTTCCCAGCCCATGTCCGTGAACACCGTTGGGTCATACCAGACGTAACCCTTGATATTGGCGAGCATCGGCGCACCATAGAAGACATCGTCGACAGTGCCGTATCCCTTCCAGTCCTCGGTCCAGTTCTCATCAACCAGCGCCTCGACCTCGGCCGGTGCGGGCAGGACGTTGCCGCCCGCGACTTCGGCAGCCAGCAGGCCAGGCTGTGGGAAGATCGCGATGTCTGGGGGGTTTCCTGCCTGCGAGCGGACCCCAATCTGTGTCTCGAACTCCTTCGAACCCTCGTACACCACTTCAACCCCAGTGCACTCGGAAAAGTCTGCCCAGGCATTCTCGAGCAGTTCTGCCTCGGTGTCCACAATGGTTGAGTAGACGCTGACCTCGGCGTCCTCGAAGTTTCCGTAGCTCTCGTAGGCCGCACAGTCGGCTGCAGGCTCGTCGCCGCCGCCGCCATCGTCCCCGGACCCGCTGCCGCAAGCGGAGAGGCCCAGTGTCAGTACGCTTAGTGCCGCGATTGGCAGCAGCGTTTTCTTGGTCGGAATTGTCGCCATGAATAGACTCCTTTGTCTGGCGGTGGCAGCCTACAAAACCCGCCCCGCCTCAGCGTTTGGTAAAATGAATGTAAGCGCTTACGTATTACAGGACAATACTTGTGCCAGATGTCACAGTGTTTGATACCAAATCGTGACGTGCACCTCAGCATCCCTTTCCCCCACTCCCGATTTCTCCAAGGAGAGTCAATGACCGCCTCTGCACCTGCAGTCAGCCGCTCGACCGATACTCCAATAACCCTCAGCCCGTGGTGGGCGGACGCGGTGATCTACCAGATCTATCCCCGCTCCTTCGCGGACGGCAATGCTGATGGCATGGGGGACCTGCCGGGTGTCAGGAGTCGGCTCCCCTATCTACGGAAGCTCGGAGTGGATGCCATCTGGCTTTCACCGTTCTATGTCTCCCCGCAGGCGGACGCCGGATACGACGTCGCCGATTACCGCGACGTTGACCCGCTGTTTGGCACCCTGGCCGACTTCGACTCAATGCTCGCTGAAGCCCACGAGTCCGGCATGAAGGTGATTGTGGACCTGGTCCCGAACCACACCTCCGACGAACACGAATGGTTCAAATCCGCCAAGCATGCGGCCCTCGATTCGCCGGAACGCGACCGGTACATCTTCCGGGACGGCAAGGGCGCCCACGGGGAACTGCCGCCCAACAACTGGCAGTCCATCTTCGGTGGCAACGCTTGGACGAGGCTGGATGACGGCCAGTGGTACCTGCACCTGTTCGACACCAAGCAGCCGGACCTCAACTGGGACAACCCTGAGGTGCGCGCGGAGATGGTGTCTGTGCTGCGGTTTTGGCTGGACCGCGGGGTGGACGGCTTCCGCATCGACGTCGCTCACGGCATGGTCAAGGCCGAAGGTCTGCCGGACTGGGCGGAGCAGACCCAGATGATCGACGGCGGGAACTCGGATAAATCCGATGCAGATCTCAATCAAACCCCGCCCTATTTCGATCAGCCGGGCGTGCACGAGATTTACCGTGAATGGAACAGGGTCCTGGCGCAGTACGACGGCGATCGGATGCTGGTTGCCGAAGCTTGGGTGGAACCTGCGGAACGGCTGTTCCGCTATGTCCGTCACGATGAAATGCAGCAGGCGTTCAACTTTGATTTCCTGCTGGCGGGCTGGGATGCTGCCCAGTTGACGGAGAGCATCACCGAATCGCTGACCGAGGCGGGGAAAGTGGGAGCGCCAAGCACCTGGGTGATGTCCAACCACGACACGGTCCGCCACACCAGCCGGTTCGGCCTGGAGGACCCCACCCAGTTCCCCAAGGGTCTCGGAACTGACCACGAGCAGCCTGACGAGGCGTTGGGGCTCTCCCGCGGCCGGGCGGCCGCGCTGGTAATGCTGGGCCTACCCGGTTCCGCCTACATTTATCAGGGGGACGAGCTCGGGCTTCCCGAGCACACGACCCTTCCCGACGGCGTCCGCGAGGACCCGACCTTCGCCCGGACCAACGGCACGGAGATCGGCCGCGATGGCTGCCGGGTTCCCCTGCCCTGGCTTGCGGAGGCTCCCGGCTTCGGATTCGGAATGTACGACGCCGTGAGCGCGCCGGGCGCCGCCCCCTGGCTCCCGCAACCGACAAGCTTCGCCGGCTACGCGGCCGACACCCAGGTAGATGTCTCGGGCTCCACCTACGAGCTGTACCGCGATGCACTGGGCCTGCGCCGGAGCCATGAGCTGGGTCGTGGGAACCTGGAATGGACTCCGCTGAACAGCCCGCAGGAGGGTGTCCTCTCCTACCGCAACGGGGTTGTCCTGGTGCTTGCCAACATGGGGGCCGCGACGATCGAGTTGCCCAATGACCACCGGGTGATCCTGGCCAGTGACGGGTCAGCGGTCGACGACGGGCGCCTCACCACCAACGCGTCCGTGTGGTTGGTGCCGCTCGGTTCCTGATGGTTAGCGCACCCGCTCCGTCCGGGTGAAACGGGTCCGGGCGCCGGCGCTGATACTGATCAGCACCGGCGTCTGGCGTCCCACCAGCAGGTCGAGGGCTCTGACCAGGTCAGTGACCTCGGTCGCCACCTCGTGCGGAGACACCCCCGATCGTGGGAAGACCCTGATTCTCAAGGCCGGTTCCCCATCGAACACGTAGGTGGTGACCGCTGCATTCACGAGATCCCCGCGCTCCTGCAGGGCTGCCTTCAGCGCCTGCTCCGCGACCGACCCGTTGATTATCACCCGACCGGCAGCCTGCCCGCTGGCATCCGCATGGCTGTCATCCTGGGCCAATGTTCCGGAGCGCCCACGCCCCTGCGCGGCGATCCAACCGACCATGCACGCCACAATCAGCAGCATGACGAGCGCCAGCACTATCCAGAGCCAGCTATCCCGTTGTCCGTCGAGCGTGGTCTGCCGCAGCAACCCGTCGATTCCCTCGCCGAGATCGGCAGCAACCGATCGCCACCAGCGGGCTGCCGCCGGGAACATCAACAGAGTCGTTGCCACTCCCGCAGCCATCAGGAGGGCGCCGATGAGACCCAGTAACAACCGATTGAGGATCCGTGGTGTCTGGTTCACTGGCCAATCACCCCTGAAGGGGCGACGGCTACCCGCACCGCCGGGACCGGCGCGACGGATGTCAGCCGCAGTTCGTCCTCGACGACGCTGCGGATGCGTTCGACGTCGACCGGCACGCCCGACGTCGGACGCACCTGAACATCGACGGCCCGACGCCCCACGGTGACCATCACCTGATCCGGGGTCACCCCGGCGGCCACCCGCGCGCGGCGGGCCAGGGCCGAGGCGAGCACTTCAGCATCGACCACGATCCCGGTGCGCTGGTCGGGAATGGCATGGCGCGCCCGGCGCCCCGGCAGGACGGCGCTAAGAAAGCACAGGAGGCCAATCAGGAACATCAGCAACCCGGCGCCCACCAACGGGGCCAGCTGGACATTGTCGGGCAGGTCCCCCAGCCACGCTGCCACCTGCTCTGGGCTGACCAGCCAGGCGTTCTGGCCGGTTGCCTTCAGCGCAGCCTCGAACATCACGTACAGGCAGATGACTGAGATCAGGATGGCGACGGCGACCGCTGGTAGCGCGCGCGATGAATGCAGTTCACGGCGGACCACCTTGCGGGTCAGCTGGGCAGTGCGTTCATTCACCTGGCACGTCCCCCCTCAGCCACCATGATGCCGGTGATTCTGATGTCGACCCGACTCAGCCGTGAACCACTCAGCTGGGCTACCTGTTGCAGCACGAGAGCTTTCGCCGCGTGCGTGCGGTCCCAGATCGATCCACCCACCCCGGTGACCAGGGATGGATCCTGGAGCGTACGGGTGAGGGACGGGACTCCGATGGGAAGCGCGAGGCGCAGGGCCAGCAGCCCCTGGTCGTCGGACCAGCTCGCGCGGATCTGCTGGGCTGGAACACCGAAGACGTCGGCAGCAACCGCCCGCGCGGTACTGGTGAGCGCCTGAGTGCTGATCCGGTTGTGCCCCGCGAGACCCGGTGGTGCCGCGCTCACGAGGAGGAGCGTCGGCCCGTGAGGGCGTCGCGGACGCTGGCCAGGTCCACTTTGCCCTCGGCAACCCGACCCAGCAGCGCGCCCACTGCGACGAAGAGGGCCATGAGGAGGAATCCCCAAAACCCGAAGATCAGGGCAGTGAATGCGAGGACGGCGCCAAGCGCCATGCCAACTACGGTGGGGGTCATAGTGATGGCCTAACTAGCTGCGGGTCGGGATTTGTCGGGGGTTTTGGGGTCATTGAGGCCGGGTACGTGGACATCGGTGATCTCCACGTTCACTTCGATAACCTGCAGCCCCACCAGATCCTGGACCCCCTGATAGACAGCCGACCTCACCTGATCGGCCACGGTGGTGAGGGGGTAACCGTACTCAGCCACCAGGACAACGTCCACCGCTACCTGGGTCTCCCCTACCTCCACCTGCACACCCTGGCTCAGGTCGTTGCCGCCGACGGCGTCGCGGATCGCGCCTAGCGCCCTACCGGCCCCGGTTCCGAGGCTGAAAACGCCCGGAACTTTCCTGGCAGCAATGGCGGCGACCTTGGCGACCGCAGGGTCGGCAATGGTAGTCTTCCCACCCGTCGCATCAACCTTGCTGACGGTGGTCCCGGTCTCCCGCGGGAGCGGCCCGGCAGCGACGTCGGGAAGCGGCTCAGCCGGTCGGTGGCTGGGTGGTGGTGTCCTGTTCTCATCCATCGGCGTTGCACCCTTTCGTTGAGCCCAGCCTAACGGGTACCTGCCCTGGAAGGCACTGCCAGGGGGCGCCCGTCGACGGCGACTACTGAACGGGCTTGTTGCAATGCTCGTGCAGCCACTGCTCAACGGGGGCCACGGCCTCCCGGTAGGAGGCTTCGTCGAAACTCCCCCCATTTTCGGTACTGGCCGTGACCACCTCCTGCAGCCGGTCGAAATCGTCAGCCAGCTCCGGGGGAACCATTGACCGCACATCGTCGATCTGGTTGTGGAGCCGTTCGACCGTTTCATCATCCGAAGATCCCATGAAGCTCAGCGGCGCCAGCAGGATCGAGGAAACCCCGGCTGCCACAATGACGCAGTCCTTCATGCTGGTGCCCACGGATCCGCTGTCCCCTGAGTTGTCAGGTGATGAGGAGCCGGGAGAACTCTCCGGGTCGGCGGTTTCGGCGAGGGAATCCTCAGCCGGAGCGGAGGGTTCGTCGGTGGGTGGGTCAGTGGTGAGGTCGGGAAGTTCAATCGCGGTGCCTTTCGGCTCAGGGCCGGAGTCACCACAACCGGTGAGCGAGAAGGCAAGCGCGCACACGGCAGCAACTGTGACACGCGATCCCAACACCCAGGCATCTCCCGATTCATTTGACTTCCCACTGACATGTTACTTAACGCACGAGCGCCCCGGTCTTCTCCTCGACCGGGGCGCCTTCTGAGCGGTAGCTCACCAAACGTTAGGCAGTAACCTTCTGACGCAGCGAGAACCGTCCCTTTTCGGGAAGTGCCAGCTTGAAGACCTTCGCCCAGGTTGACGCAACCTGCTTTGGCAGGGGCCCGGTGGTGTAGGGCAATCCGTAGCGGTTGCAGATTTCCTTCACCTTCACAGCAACTTCGGCGTAGCGGTTCGATGGCAGGTCGGGGAAGCAGTGATGCTCCACCTGGTGCGACAGGTTGCCGGTCATCAGGTGCATGAACTTGGAGCCAGAGATGTTGGCCGAACCGATCATTTGGCGGACGTACCAGTCGCCGCGGGTTTCGCCTTCAACCATTTCCTCGGTGAACGTGTCGGTGCCCTCGGGGAAGTGTCCGCAGAAGATCACCGCGTGCGCCCAGACGTTGCGGATCGCGTTGGCGGCGAGCGTACCGTAGAGCGCCTGCTTTCCGGAACCAGTCAACATCGCAACAGCGGGCGTGGCAGCGTAATCCTTGGTGAATTGCTTTACCGCTTTGACGCCAACCGCCTTGAGGTCCCTCGACATGTCCTCCTTGGACTTCAGGCCCTCTTTGTACTCGGGGATTTCCAGGTCGTAGAGAGCAATTCCCCACTCGAAGACTGGCGCCAGGATCGCGTTATAGAGCGGGTTGCCCAGGTTGAAGGGGGTCCACGGCTGATCGGCATCCATGCGCAGCAGGTTGTAGCCGACGTCCCGGTCCTTGCCCACCACGTTGGTCCAACGGTGGTGCAGGTCATTGTGGGTGTGCTGCCAGGACCTGGCCGGAGTTACGAAGTCCCACTCCCAGGTGGTGGAGTGAATGTCGGGATCCCTCATCCAGTCCCACTGGCCATGGAGCACGTTGTGCCCAATTTCCATGTTTTCAAGGATCTTGGCGACACTGAGCATAGCTGTGCCTGCCACCCACGCCGCCTTGTTGCGGCCCACCAACAGGGAAGCTCGGCCCGCAATTTCCAGGCCGCGCTGAACCTTGATGACCCGCCGGATGTAAGCGGCGTCGGTGGCTCCACGCTTGGCGAGCACCTCGTCGCGGACTGCATCAAGCTCGCGTCCCAGCTCCGCAATCTGTTCATCGGACAGATGCGCTGCTGCTGGCGGCCTCACCAGCGGATGCCCGGTTGCAGCGAGCGCCCCGGGCCGGGTCACTACGGGCTTCGTCTCAGTGCGTTCGGTCAGTGTCGTCATACGGTGGTGCTCCTTAAAGGTCCAGATTGACGGGTCCGGCTGCTGCCGAAACACACGTCTGAATTAATTGGCCGGGTTCCCCATGAACTTCCCCCGTGCGGAGATCGCGGACCTGACCGGCTCGCAACGGGGTAAGACAACTATGGCAAATGCCCATCCGGCATCCGCTGGGCATCAGCACGCCAGCGTCCTCGCCGACGTCGAGCAGGGGTGTATCGCCGTCGGCTTCAACCTCGCGGTCGGACGCCTCAAACTGAACCAATCCGCCGTCGTGCCCCTCACCGCCGGCAAGATTGGTGCTGAACCGCTCGATGGTGAGCGTACTTCCCTCCGAGGCCTCCTGGCCCGCAGACAGCGTGGGTTGGGACGCCCACAGCGCCTCCGCGTCATCGAGGAACTCCTCAGGACCGCAGGCGTAGGCTGCACGTTCACGCCAGTCTGAGCACAACTCTTCCAGCTCGGCGTCGGATCCAAAGTCCAGCCTGCCTCGCTCAGCCGTGAACAGGTGGGTTACCCGGAGATTGGAGAACTGGTCGGCCAGCTCGTTCAGCTCTTCCAGGAACAGACTGTCCTCCGGCGTCCTCGCCGAGTGGATCAGGACGACGTCGGCGTCCGGGCGTCGTGGCACCAGGGTCCGGACCATCGACATCACTGGAGTGATTCCGCTACCGGCGGTAAGCATGAGCAGCGGGCGGGGATGTTCTGGGAGGACAAATTCGCCCTGCGGTGGAGCGAGGAACAGGACATCGCCCGGCTTGGTATTGCGTACCAGGACCCCCGAGACTGCGCCGGCGTCGGTCACCGTAATTGCGGGATCCGCGCCTGCGGCGGCACTTAGCGAATAGGAGCGCCAGTGGCGAACCCCATCCAGTTCCACACCGATCCGAGCCCACTGGCCAGCCTGGTGCGCTTTCCAACCCCACCCGGGATGAAAGTGGATGGTGACCGAATCGGGCGTTTCGGACACGACTTTAGTAACCACACCGCGCAGCTGACGGCTCGAGTACACCGGGTTGAAGAGGGCTAGTACGTCTTCAGGGGCGAGAGGAGTGATCAGAACGGATGCGGCGCGGGCAAGCTGACGGAGCCGAATCATCCTTCAAGTCTAGAATAACGGTCGCCGTAGTTCTCCTAGCAGGACATACGATTAAGCCAAGGAAACTATCCCGTCGAAACAATCCTCGAGGCATTGCATGAGTTCCACCACACCCGGCGCTGCGAGTCTTGCGTTGGAGCCACCCTGGCTTGCCCTACCCGAAGAGATCAGCGCACTGCTGCGTCCCCTGATGCCGGGCGTCGTCGAAGCGATCATTGAGGCTGTGCCGCAACTGGTTCCGACTTATGCGAGGCCCATTGAGGGTCGGTTCGGTCGGGGCTTACGGCGCGGGGTCGCGGTAGCTCTTGAGCGCTTCCTGCAGCTGCCGGGGACCAGGCTGCCCGCCCTGTCCGAGGAGAGTAGGCAGCTGGTAGCTGGGCTGGGGAGCGGGGAATTCCGGCAGGGTCGCAGCATGGATGCCCTGCTGAGCGCCTACCGGATGGGTGCCCGGGTGACCTTCCGTGAGATGTCGCGGATCTCAATGAAGCAGGATCTGGGCCTTGAGGTGGTGGTGAACCTTGGTGAGTCAATCCTGGCCTACATTGACGAGCTTTCGGCGGTGAGCGCCGAGGCGTATGCGTATGAGCAGTCCGAGCGTGCCGGGGCAGTCGATCGGCGCAGGACCGAGCTGTTGGAACTGCTACTGCTCGGGCAGGCAGACGAGGCGGCGCTGCGGCAGGCGGCATCGATGGCTGATTGGGCTTTGCCAGCACAGATGACCGTGGTCACGCTGCCCCTTGACCGGGCCGCGGGGCTGCGCCGCCAACTCGACCCCGGTTCCCTGTTGGTGGAACGGGAAACAGACGCGGTGGTCCTGGTCCCCACCCGCGACACCCCAACGGCCCGCCGCCAGCTATCGAAGGCACTACAGGGACGGTCGGCAGCAGTGGGGCCGGCCTCCGGCTGGGAACGGGTCCCCGACTCGTTGCGGTTGGCAGTTCTGGCCGCCACAGTGTTCCCACCACGTGAAGGGCCCGAGGATCCTCCCATCTGGGCCGACGAGCATCTGGCACAGGTCATTCTTGGCGCCGAACCCACAGCAATCACCGAGCTGGCCCAGCGTCGGCTGGCGCCGCTGGACGGGTTGCGGCCGGCCCAGCGGGAGCGACTCGTGGAGACTCTCCAATCCTGGTTGAAGCACTGGGGGCAGCGGGCACCCATTGCCGCCGAACTGGAAATTCATCCGCAGACGGTTGGCTACCGGCTCATTCAGCTTCGCGAGGCTTTCGGTGACGACCTGGAGAATCCCCAGATCCGATTCGAACTCCAGCTAGCCCTCCATGCCGGGCGGCGTTGACACGGCCTATCGGATCCACCTCGAATAAACTAAGGTTGCTTAGAAGATTGGTTGGGTCGAACACACCAGACGGTTCATCCAGCCAATAAGAACTTAGAACGATCAGACAGGAGCACCATCATGAAGAACAAACTTGTATTCGCAGCAGGCATGGCCGCCGGCTATGTGCTCGGCTCGCGTGCCGGTAGGGACAGCTACGACAAGCTGAAGACCAAAGCTGACGAACTGTGGAACAACCCGAAGGTGCAGGAGACTGTTGCTGACACCGCTTCCACCTTGAAGCACAAGATGCCCGAGGTGCAGGAGCAGGCTGGCGGCGCCGTCAAGAAGGCCAAGGAGTCGGTCTCCGGTGCACTGCACCGCAGCGACAAGGCCGATGACGCCAAGGGAACCTCCACAGGTTCAGCGTCCACCGGTTCAGCATCAACCGGCCCCAGCGGGGGCAACCCCGCCAAGGTTGAGGACACGCCGTTCCAGAACCAGGACGATGACACCCGCCCGGACACCGTCTAGGTAGCTCCCGTTTGGGGTAGTTACCCGAATGCCCCGCGCCCGCAGTCCAGGGCGCGGGGCATTCTCTTTGGCCCACAGCAGGCAACCCTCGGCGTCAAAAGGGGTCGGCCCATTCCCCGGCCACGAACGCGAAGTCGATTTGTTGGATATGGTCGCCGAGCACACGGTTCACGAAGAGATGCACGAAAATCATTGCCCGGAGGAGCGCGCCAGTCCACCGCATGAACAGTCAGGCGAAGAGTTCGACGTTGCTGCTTGATCCTAATCGGCGGGGATAGCTGCCTAATCGCCCAGCATCCGGCGATCCTCGGTGCGCATTCATCCCTGAAGCCCCAGACCGCATACTCCGAGTTCCCGCAAGATATTCTCGACGATTTGTTCGGCGGATTGAGTCGCGTCGATCACGATGAAGGACGGAAACTGGGGCAGCCCCTTGTAGGCCCTATCGAACGCACCCAGGTGCTCCAGGGTTTCCTGGTCCGTGGCCCGGCCATCGATCCTGGCGTGCGCGATCTCCGGATCGATATCGAAGTAGAAGATGATATCCGGGGCGGGGATGACTTTGAGCAGCAGGGTAAGGAACCATCCTTCACGTATGCCTCGGACTCGGCGCAGGGCGAGCTGACAGTGGAGATAGCGGTCCATGACTACGGCGCCCGAGCTGCGCCGGGCACGTAGGTGGGAAATCAGCACGTTAACGCAGCGGATGCCAGTTTCTATTGCATCAAGCAACATGACCGGCGGCTGAAGGTTGCGTCGATGTGACCACGCGGTCATGCTTCGTCGGCCGGACTGGTTTGGGCTGAAGGTTGCGGGATAGGCCGCAGTTCTCAGCTGTTCTGTCAGCAATCTTCCGGTGGTGGTTTTGCCAGCCCCGTCAATGCCAAGGAGAGCAATGATCATGGCTCTCCGCTAACCTTTGTTGCGGCTCGTTGCCGCTTCATATTGCCCTCGTGACTAGTCGCCCTCGTCCTCGTCGTCGTTTTCGTTTTCGTTTTCGTTTTCGTTTTCGTTTTCGTTTTCGTTGGCATCTTCCCCACCGCCTTCATCTCCCACTCCGGGCAGCTGTGGGAGTTGTGTGTCGTCGCAACCGGCAAGGGATAGAGCGCCCATGATCAACAGGCCAGAGCCTAGGAGAGCTGTGACTCGGTTTCTCATGACGATTCCTTGGGTGGGGTGACGTTGGTCGGAGTGAAGATTGCCAGGAGCGCGCCGATCTCCTGATGCGCTGTGGCTGGGTGACGGAAGTGCTGGGTGGGCTGGACGACGTATCGGGTCCGGCGGCCTTCCCGCACCCTTTGGAGGTAGCCGGCGTCCTCCAGGTCAGCAAGGATGTGCAAAGTTGCTCTGGCCGTGATGCCAACGGTGGCAGCGATGTCCTCGACGAGGGCGCGGGAGTTCGCAGTCACGGCCAAAAGTACATGGCCGTGATTAGTGAGAAATGTCCACGGTGGACGCTGGGCGGGGACCGTGCTCGGGGTCTTCGCCCTGGTGACCGGGTTCTCCATTGCCGTTCTCGTGTTGTCTATTCCGGACATTGGAGTAGTTCTTCCCTTCGACGTATTGGGAGTTGCTTCGAACAAGTTTGCCGGATGCTTTCTGATGGCATCCAGGTGAACGATTCTTACACCTCGGATGGCTCGCGTGGGTAGTTCAAGGGGGGTGACGACGGCAGTAGCGCCCGATTTGCGTACCGCACGGGCCAGGGCCGCCGTCAGGGCAGGGCGTGAACGCCTGAGGGACCAACTGCCGTGCCAGACAACGCGCGTGGAACTGGAGAACCCTGCTGCGTCCAGTATCGGCCGCGCCAAAGCTGCCAGGGATTCGGCTTCACGCAATGCTCGCTGATACATCCTCGCTACGATCGCCGGATCGGCGGTGAACGGCGGTCGCTGGATGGGGACGAAAAAGAGCAACGGAGAGCCTAACTCTGAAGCCACCCCGACTGCGCTATGCGCCAGGACAGTGACATCTGAATCATGGGTGATGACAGCGGCGACGGGACGACACAAAATGAATGCGGCTCGGGTCATCGTACGCCACCACCCTTAGTCGCTGACTCCGGGTCAACCTCGTCGGTGGGGTCGCGAACGTCTTCATCAGTGTCCTTGCCGGTGCCTCCGGCGTCGACCGAAGACCCGCCGAGCTCCCTCCTGCGCCCCCGCCAGACCGGCTCCAGCTCCGCGTTCTCTTCCTCCGTGGCGACCCGGAAAGGCGGATCGGTCGGTTGGGGGATGGATTTACGTCCCTGCCCTCGGGTCGCGCGCAGGCTGGCGACGACGGAAACCGCGATGATCGTTGCAACCACCGCCAGCGAGACAGTCGTGGGGATGTAGAACAGATCGATTTTGAGGAGCATCTTGATGCCGACCCAAATCAGCACCAGGGCCAATCCGACCTTCAGATAGATGAAACGGTGGATCATATCCGCCAGCAGGAAGTACATGGCGCGCAGACCCAGTATGGCGAAGGCGTTGGCGGTGAAGACCAGGAACACTTCATCAGTAACCGCGAAGATCGCCGGGATCGAGTCGACGGCGAAAACTACATCGGTGAACTCAATCAATACCAGCACTGCCAGGAGCGGAGTGGCCAGCAGCACACCGTTGCGGCGTACCAGCAGCTTTTGTCCGTGGTAGGCCTCGCTCATTGGCACGAAGCGTCGGAACCCGCGCAACACCAGTGACTGTTCGGGGTTCAAATGGTCGTTTCGCTGGCGAATCATCCGATACCCGGTGTAAAGCAGGAATGCGGCAAAAACGTAGAGGATCCAGGCGAAGTTTTGGATCAGCACGGCACCGGCGGCGATGAAGATCCCGCGGAATACAAGTGCGCCAAGCACACCCAGGAACAAGACCCGGTGCTGAAATTCTCGGGGTACGGCAAAGTAGCTGAAAATGATAGCCCAGACGAAGACGTTGTCTACCGAGAGGGATTTTTCAATGAGATACCCGGCGAAATACTGCTGACCAAACTCAGCACCCCAGTTCATCCAGATCAGCACACCGAAAGAGACCCCGAAGGCCACCCACACACCTGACCAGACAGCCGCCTCTCGAACCCCGATGACGTGAGCCCGCCGGTGAGCTAAAAGGTCGATAGCCAGCATGACAACGATGAAGCCGAGTACCGCAGCCCAAATCCAGAATGGGACATCCATGAAATTCCTCCGATCGAATCGATCGGAGGTCTCTCCCAGCCCTCAAAGGGCTTGTCCGCCGGGCCACCGTGGGGCCGTAATGACGACGGGACTATTAGGGGATACTCCCCTCCGTGTACTCAACAAGTGAAGCACAGTTCATGTTTTGCCGTCAAGGATCAGCAATCGTCAAGGC
The DNA here is from genome assembly GCF_054510775.1 of Arthrobacter sp. TMT4-20. Lineage (NCBI taxonomy): Bacteria > Bacillati > Actinomycetota > Actinomycetes > Micrococcales > Micrococcaceae > Arthrobacter > Arthrobacter sp. TMT4-20. The sequence continues at coordinate 81,909 of NZ_JBTNDW010000013.1, forward strand.
GACTGTCGAGATGGCCAAAATATGGGACGAAGTTGAGCCGGAGTCATCATGTCCAGGCGATGGGCATCCCACAGGAGCTTCAGCGCGGCGAGGTGGTGCAGGTGTCAGTTCCGGTCGGCGAGCCACTCTAGTCAGTACCAGCCGACTTCATGGAACCAGCCGGATCACGCCGATGCCCCGGTCCACGACTTCCAGGTAGCACTGGAGGAGCCGGCCGTCTCACCGGAGGATTCCCAGAACAGAGGCACTCGCTCAATCGTGAGGGGAAAGGCCATGCGCCGGACCGGGCCAAGTGGGCTTCCATAGATCCGTTCCTCCCACGGTCCATCGAGAGGAAGCCTGATCGATGAACCGTCGGTTGGATTGGGCCCGGCATTGATAAGTAAAGCGGCAGTCCTTGCCAAGGAGTACCGCGTCCGCGAGCCGGAACCGGTCAGGAGTCGCTTGGTGAGCCCCCTGATTGCGGCGGCGGCAATCTGATATCCCGTACTGAGGTCGAGACCTTCCACCGGGGTGTGACGCGGGCGGGACGCGTCCACATCATGACTGTTTATTCGAATGGGTACCCGCTTGTCGGGGTCCTGGAGGGCCCACGTCTGCGTCGCGTTAGCCAGACCGACGCTGAACTGGACGACCGTATCGAAGCCTCGACGCATCTGCCAGGGCCCGTCCCAGCCATAGGCGCGGATGGCTACCTCCACGAGATCCGGGTTGATGGTTCGGCGTTCTTCTTCACTCACAAACCCGTCGATGGCGCCGGGGCGGTAGCCGTGAACCAGAACGTCTGCGTCAGCGAGGAGCCGTTTGAACTGCTCGATCCCCGCCGGTGTCTTAAGATCCAGGAAGGCCCACCGCTTCCCGAGGGTGAGATCGAATCCCATCCCGCTCATCTCGGACTCCTCCGAACCGGGCGCATCGATCCGCAGCACTTCGGCGCCGAGCGCGGCGAGGAAGCGTGTGCCAGTGGGACCCGCGACCACCCGGGTGAGGTCGAGTACCTTGATCCCCGAGAGCGGGCGACCCGGAGTTGGCCGCCAGGTGCTTCCCCCCGCCTGGAAGTCCCTCACAGATGCGAGCGGCTCTGCGTTGACGCTCGCTCCCGCGGGGTGAGCGAACCACTCCTGTGGCGTGCGACTGGCAGCGACAATGCAGTCCCGGTCGACGAGGAACTGCTCGATCTCGTCTGCAGCCCGCCCCCGAACAATTGCGGCGATTGGCTCGATTTCCTCGGGTGTCTCCAGCGCCCTGGCGATGCGCGCGCGGTTACTGGGCATCGGGTGAAGACGAAGCCAGCGGCCGTCAGCGGTCGGCAACTCGGTGAAAAAGGGAGAGTAATCCAGGGGGCCTCGCGGGTCCTTATTGAGGAGCTGGGAGGGCCCCGGCGGCAGCAGGAACCAACCGCTCGCCGTGACCCGGTTTACTTCGGTAAACGAAGGGGCTTCACCCGCTGCTTCGAGTAGCTCGCTCACGGCGGTGGCGGCGACTCCGAAAGCGGCGCTGGCAAGATCGGTCTGCGCAAACGCCCCCGGAAGGGATCCCTCGCCGGTGAAACTTACCCGGCCCGTGAGGGACTTTTCACCTCCGAGCGCGCCCCACATTTCGTTGAGGAACGTACTCGCCAGTGAGTGCTGGTTCTGTGTCATTGTGAATCCTTACTTCGTTGCTGAGGAAAGAGGGCTGTCGGGACCTTGCCGCAGCCCGGTTCCGTCCCAGGGTCGCCAGGTGGCGAGGAGTGCTCGAATGACTCCTACGAACGCGATTGGCTGCTCAAGCATGGGGTTGTGACTTGAGGCCGGGACGACGACATCGATCCCGGGCGCTGGCGTTAGTTCCAGCATTTCCGCAGCAGCCTCCGCGGTCAGAAGCCCGTGGTCCGAGCGGATGAGGACAATAGGCGTGCGAAGCTGCGGGAGCAGCGTGCGTAAAGGCGTGCGTCGAATGTCGTATCGATCGGCCCGCTTCCAACGCCATGCTCCGGAGTCGTGAATAAGTGACGTCTCGGCAAGATGCCGCAGAAGGTGTGGGTCGATGGGCAGCTCCGACCGAGTGCGCACGGGTGAAAAGTCGGCGGCGGCAGCGTCAATGGAGTCGTACCGGCGGCTCTCCCTGACCCGAACCGGCCAGGCCTCGTCGTTGAATCGAACGTCGATGGTCATCACGCCACTCGCACGGCCGTCGAGTTGGATTGCAGCAGCGACGGCGGGGAGCCCGCCCATGCTGTGGCCGATGATTACCGGGCTGCTCAGGTTGGCATGATCTATGACCGCGATAAGCTCCCGCGCCCACTGCTCCACGTCGTAGGAAGGGCGGTGGGTGCTGTCTCCGTGGCCGGAGAGGTCCACCGCGACGACGTGGTGTCCGGAGAGCAGCGGTGCAATGTGATCCCACCAACTGGCGTGCGCCAGTCCGCCGTGCACCAGTACAACGCTCTGATCAGCCGGGTCCCCCCATGATCGGTACTGAACCACCGCGTCCTCGACGGTTACCTGAGCGGTAGCGGGCGTCGTTGTGAGTGCGGCCAGAAGCCATTCCGGAGCTGCCGATGCGCTAAGGACCTGCTGCTTGTCAGCGGGCGGTGAAACGGACAAGGGTTACCTCCTCGTCGACGTCATCCCATGACGCGGTCAACGGCATGTCGACGATGGCCGCGTCTGGGGAGACGTCGAGCCGAACCGTGAAGATTGGTCCGTCGTCAGTTTTCACGCGGCCAATAACGTAGGGGATTTCGTCCGCTTTACTGGGGTCGAGTGCACGGTGGTAGACGACGTAGCTCCATAGCGTACCGGTAGGAGCAATCGGCACCCAGATCTGATTCTCCGACCAGCACTGGGGGCAGATTTCGATCGGCGGAAAACGAAGGTCTCCGCAGTCGGCGCACTTTTGTGCGACGAGACGGTGGTCTCTGGCCGCTTCCCAGAACGGAGCGGTCAGTGGGGCCGAGACGTCGGGCAAGTTGGGGTTGTTTGGGCTCACGGGTTCACTCCGATGATGGACGCGGCGCTTTTCAAAAAGGTCATGGAGGAGCAGTAGAGGGCGAGCTCCGGATTCGGCACCTGTCGGTCTGCTTCGACCGTGCCTCGAAGCTGCCGGACCGCTTCGACCATGTGCAGCCAGCCCCACATGTAGCTCTCCGACAGCTGTCCGCCATTGGTATTCAACGGCAGGTCACCACCCGGGCGGGTATGTCCTTCTGCCACCCACGCTCCGCCTTCTCCGATGGGGGCGAACCCGTAGTGCTCGACCATCTGCAGGTTCCACACCGCGGTGGGATTCTGGATATAGAGGATGTCAATGTCGGCCTGGGTAAAGCCAGTGTTCTCCCAGATCTTCCGGGCAGTTCGGCCGATGTTGGGCCGCATCGGGAAGTCGTCGAACGAGTCACCCCGGATCTCGGTGTCCTCCGCCATTCCGAGGATGTAGACGGGCTTGTTCGGATAATCCTTGGCGCGTTCCGCACTGGTCACGATGAGGGCGACACCGCCATCGGAGACCATCGTGATGTCCTCGCGTCGTAGTGGGTCGACCATGTAGGGCTTCGCGAGGTAGTCCTCGATGGTGAGCGGGTCCCGGAAAATGGCAAGGGGGTTCCGCTGAGCCCATTCACGTTCGGAGACGGCGAACCATCCGAACTGCTCATCGGTCGTCCCATAAAGCGCCTTGTGGCGTTGCAGCGCCATACCCGCCTGGCCGGCGATGTGGACAAAGCCTGAGGCGCTCTCGAGCGAGGGGGCGGCGGCCGAGAAGTTGAATTTACCGGACCGAGCGTTCGCGCCATATACGAGGCAAATGGTCTCAGCGAGACCACTCGCAATGGCCTGGACAGCGAGATGCAGCGAGTAATTACAGGTGCCATAGTCGAGGGTCTGCGCGTACCCGGGGCTGATGCCGAACCTCGGGCCGAGGGAAATGTCGACATTGCCGCCCTGAATCGATTTGCAGGTTATGAGTCCGTCGAGCTGCTCCTTCGTCAGCTGAGCATCATCAAGCGCTGAGCGGATCGCCTCGATTGCCAGCTGCTCTGCAGTCTTGCCAGGAAATGTCCCCTGATCTGAGTGCCCCACGCCGACTATGGCTACCTTGCCTCGGAGATTTGTCATCTTCGTTCACCTTTCATCTGTCTGATCATCACGGTTTGCGCCTGCCGCCCGGGGCGTCGCTGCATCAGCGCTCAGCTACCGCAGGCTGCTGCGGGAGGGAGACCACGGCACGTTCCGTGAGCGAGCTGATCTCGTCCTCGTCGTAGCCGAGATCTCGGAGCACTTCGGTGGTGTCTTCGCCAACCCGGGGCGCCGTGCGTCGCACTGCCGCCGGGCCACCGCGCTCGAATTGCACGGCCCACCCGCGTTGAAGTTCCGTGGCGCCATCAATCGTGCCAACACTCTGCCACCACCCGCGATCGCGGAGGTAGGGATCGTTGAGTAGTTCGTGCCCACTGTTCACCGGAGCGGCGGCGATCCCTGCACGCTGGAACACAGCCGCGGCTTCGTCCTTGGTCCGCGCGGCCGCCCAAGCGTCCGTCTGGGTGCGTACCAGGGCGACCCGGGCCGCATCATCAGCCGTGCTGGCGAGATTCGCTTCGACGATACTCGCGACTGTAACGATGTCCTCCGGCGAGGAGAGCGAAATCGCCACCCATTCGTCCTCCCCCGACGTTTGGGAGAGCCACTCCACCGTCCCCGGAGTTGCGTTCCCTGTGGGGACCGGATCCTCGCCGGTACGCGACGTGTGCAGAATTTGGTCGCCGATAAGGCTGGTCACGGTTTCGCGCTGCGACAGGTCGATCCACCGAGCTTGCCCATCGCTCCGGGCTGCGAGCACCGCCGCCAATATGATTGCGGGAGCCAGCGAGTTTGCGGTCTGGTCCGGATAGTTGATGCGGCCGCTGGACCAGACCGGGGACTGTTCGTCGTAGCCGGTGAACGACATGACACCACCCAGCGCGTCGAGTGTGGTGCCGAAGGAGATGAATCCACTATCCGGCCCGGTGACGCCCTGGCTGGATATCGACGCTAGAACGATGTTGCTGCGCAGTGCCGTGAGATCCCGAAATCCCAAGCCGAGTCGCTCGACCACGCCGCGGCGGAAGTTCTCTGCGACCACGTCGCTGGTCTTGACCAGACGGCGAACTATCTCGAGGCCCTCAGGATGCTTCAGGTCCACAGCAATCGCCCGTTTGTTGCGATTCGCGGTGCGGAACGGCGGGAACCCGACACCGCTGCCACCGTCGCCGCGGATGCCGGCGCGATACAGGTCCGGACGAGTGACTCCCTCAATCTTGATGACGTCAGCGCCGAAGTCCGCGAGCACCTGGGTTGCGGCGGCTCCCGCTGTGACGATGGAAAGGTCTGCAACTCGCAGCCCGGACAGCATTGCGGTCATGCCTGAACCTCTTCCTGCCGGTCTTTGGTCGAGAGGTAGTCGTCGGATGTGAAAACTTGCCACGGCACATTGGGGATAACACCCGGCCGCGCGTCGTCGCCGTCGACCCTCTCAAAGAAGTTGCGTGAAATGTATTGCGGTGAGGAAAGCAGGTCCGTCATGGTGGCGACGTAGCCGGCGGGGATGTTGTGACGCTGGGTCGCGTAGTAGAGATCGATTTTGGACATGGAGATCGTCGTCTCTTCAATGACCTCGATCAGGCGAATCCGATTGAGTTCGCGCGAACGTGGGGTAGCGAATGATTCATCGTCGAGCCGTGGGTCACCGATAACCGCTTTGACGGCATCCCAGTTCGAGGGGATGTAGAAGAGGGCAAAGTGGCCGTCCCTGCAGCGGACGACGACCGACCCCTTGTCCTCACCACGAACTTCTTTAGGGAACCCCGCCTGCACGGTCGTGGCGATCTTCCACTCGGCATGGGCGGAGGCTTCGAACTCGGACGTGCTGAAACGCGAACCCTCACCCGTGCTTTCTCTGGCGAACAGCCCGATCATGACCCCGTCAAGAGCGAGCAGACCGGCAATCGCTTGCATCGGATAGCCACCGAGCCGAACCGGCTCCTGGTCAGATTCGCCCATGAGGCGCATGAACCCGCTGACAGCCTGGTACTGCAGTTCGCCGCCGAGTAACTCGGAGTACGGTCCGGAATCCCCCCACGGTGTGATTCGACCGATCACTGCATGGTGCGCCAGCTCGTCGATCTCATCGATCGAAAGGCCGATCTGATCCCACTGACGAGAAGTGCCGGCCACCAGAACAACATCTGCCTCACGGAGAACTTGCTCAAGCCGCTGGCGATCGTGGGTGTCGGCGAAGTCCAGTTCCGTCAGCACCTTCCCTGGATTCAGCCACTCAGTGATCGCGGGTCGCTCCCCAACGCCGGCAGTAGGCCCCAGACCGATGATGCCGGAGCTTGTATCGGTTGGAAGCACACGGGTGACCTCGGCACCCAACTTGAGAAGGAAGCGACCACATAGAGCGGTCGCGACAGTCTCGCCCAGTTCGACCACCTTCAGGGTGTTGGGCAGGAGTGCAGTCTGCCGCGGGGTCTTCCCAACGCTCGACGGCTGGGGCCCAGAGGGGGCCGGCGAATTGATCTCGGGCACGTTATTCCCCCTGCCCTGGTCCGCGTGAGCCTGCCAGGAAGTCGGCGACGCCTGCACCTGGAGACGCGCTGCGCATGCTGCTCGCGCTACTAATGAGGTTGCTGTAATCCTGCGATTCATCCCAGTTCATCGATTGGATGCGGTTGATCGCCCGTTTGGCGAAGTCCAGGGCGGCGGCGTCAAAGGCCGCGATGTGCTGGGCGAGAGCTACCGCCTCGTCGAGGAGGTCATCGTCCGCAACTACCTTGTTCACCAGCGCCATTCGGAACGCTGTCGCTGCGTCGGCGCGACGGGACGTGAGGATCAGTTCCGCCGCGTGCTTCGGTGCGACTCGTTGGATGAGGGCAGGTCCCGCCTGGATCGGCCACCCCCCGAATCCCATTTCCGGCAGCGCGATCTGTGCCGATTCACCGGCGATCGCTAAATCGCAGGAGTTGATGAGCGTGGATCCGCCTCCCAGCGCGAACCCGTTCACCGCGGCGATAATCACGGCCGGATGCTCGCGGATATCGGTCTGCACTCGAGCCCACGGATGCTGAACCTGACTACCTTGCTGCGCCACGATCTCATCCAGGTGTCCTAGATTCTCGGGCGAGAGATCCACACCTGCACAGAACGAAGCTCCGGCGCCCGTGAGCACGAGCACCTTCTTCGACACGTTCAGGGCAAGAGCCTCGCGCAAGCGCGCCATCGCGTCCACGCTCATCGCGTTGCGCTTCTGGGGCCGGTTGATCGTGAGGATCGCGTAGTCGCCCTGATCGTCGATCAGGACAAGGTCATCACGTGAGGTGGCTGGGGGTCCGCTGGGGTTCGACACGTACTCATCTCCCGCTTCAAGAGCAGTCAGCGCGACTCGGTTGATCTCGACTACACCGTCGCGTCGTTGGGTGGGTGGTACCAGAACAATACGTCAATTCACCCCAAAGTCAACCGTTTGGTTGATCCCTTTCGGGGGGTCGGTGGTGGGACACGATTCCCGTGATGGAGTGTTCTCGCATAGAGGACTGCATCCAGGGGGAGATACCCTGATGCAATGGACAACAGCAAGTCACCGGCTCCGGCCGCGCGCGATCGCATTCTCGGAGCTGCCACCGAGGAGTTCTCGGAATATGGATACTCCGGCGCACGCGTCAACCGGATTGCGGAAGCGGCTGGTGTCAACAAGCAACTGATCTACCACTACTTCGGCAGCAAAGAAGGAGTGTATGCCGAGGTGCTGCAGGAGATGCTTACCAACCTACAGAGCGGCACCGACGGGCAGGGCGAGCTCGGCGGTCTGCTGCGCATGAAGTCGCAGCCAAATCAGGAAGCACAGCGAGCCTGGGCGCGGATGGTCGCCTGGGAGGGTCTCGCCGGCGAATCACCCGTGGTCTATCGGGCTAAACGTCAGGCTTCAATTGATCGCCAGATCGCGGCGATCGCCCGATCTCAGGAGGACGGACGCCTATCGCCGGATCTAAATCCGCGCTACGTCCTCGCCACCATCTACGCCATCGCAACAGCGCCGTACGTCATCCCGCAACTGATCGACTTCTGCCTTGGCGCCGATGCCTCGAAGTCTGATGACACGATGGCCGTCTGGGCCGACTTCATTGAGCAGGTCTTCAACCAGATCCCGAGGCCCCCGGATGAGGCGGCAACCGAAAACTAGGCAGGTTCGCGCCATCATTGCTGCACCCAATTCTTGACGATGGATTTGGTGCCTTGCCGCAAACATCATCGCTCCAGACAGAGCCGAGGAAGTGAACGGGCGCGCCCCAACCAGTCTTGGCGGCCCCGCGCCTATCGCCGACAAGTCTCCGGTTTGAGCTGACGGTTCATTGCCGTGCGGGGGATACCTTGCTGCCAGGCCCACCCACTCCCCGATAATCAACCAGATGGTTGACGGCATCCAATCGGTGGCGTAATCTCACCTATCATCCGCTATCGAGGTTCATCGCGAGCCCCAAAAGCGTTCACCGATGAAAGGTCGATCAATGATGATTGAAACCCCTGCTCTACTTACCCGCTTCCCGGACTTCGATCCGGAGCAGGTCTACGGGATGGTTATTGACGGCCGGATCGTGCCGTCGGCTTCCGGCCGCACGTACCGTTGTCTGGACCCATTCGAAAATACCGAATGGGGCTACGTCCCACAGGCGTCTGCAGAGGACGTGGACCTTGCTGTGCGGGCAGCACGGAAGGCCTTCCCAGGATGGGCTGCCACCCCCGCAATCGTCAGGGCCGGCCTGTTCCGCCGTTGGGGAGACCTGATCCGAGAGGATGTATCGCGACTCGCGAGGATTCAGGTCCACGAGAACGGTAAGACCCTCACCGAGATGACCATGGCGAGCGGGTCCCTCGCAGGTACAGCAGACTTCTGCAGCCAATTCGCCCTCGCGCTGCACGGCGTCACGGTCCAGCCGGTGATGCCTGGCCATGACGCGTGGACAACCCGTGTTCCGGTTGGCGTGGTGGCAGCCATCACTCCATGGAACAATCCGCTGGGCCTCCTGCAGTACAAGTTGTTCCCTGCCCTTGCGGCCGGTAACACGATTGTCATCAAGCCCTCCGAAGTGACGCCGGTCTCCACCCTTCGCATCGCCGAGCTTGCGCTTGAGGCGGGTTTCCCACCCGGGGTCGTCAACGTGATCACCGGCAACGGCGAATCTGGCGCGGCGCTCGTGGACCACCCCGGGATCGATAAAGTCGCGTTCACGGGATCAACCACGACGGGGCGTCGGATCGCCTCAGCGATCGCCCCGCGATTGATCCGATCGACCCTCGAGCTCGGCGGTAAGGGTGCCAACATCGTCTTTCCTGACGCGGACCTCGACCGCGCCATCGACGGACTCGTCGTCGGTCTCACCGCTGGAACCGGCCAGGCCTGCAACGCGGGTTCGCGCATTCTCGTTCACGACTCCGTTCGCGAAGAGGTGTTGTCACGACTCGGCACCGCCCTCGATGGTCTCGTCATCGGCGACCCGCTCGACCCCGGAACGCACATCGGCCCACTCGCGTCACGACCGCAGTACGCGAAGGTGACCGACTATCTGAGGATCGCTGAAGGTGAGAGTGACACGACCCTCATCCGGGGCGGCCGTAGCGGTACAGATCTCCCAGGTATTGAACACGGGCTGTTTGTCGAGCCTACGTTGTACGACACCCCTTCCGCGTCGTCCCGCATCCGACGTGAAGAGATCTTCGGCCCCGTCGGCGCGGTGGTCGGCTTCTCCAGCGACGAAGAAGCTCTGGCCATCGCTAATGACACCGAGTTCGGTCTCGTGTCGGGGTTGTGGACCCGGGACATCGACCGGGCACGCCGGATCGCGAAAGGTCTGGATGTTGGCGTCGTCTGGATCAACACCTGGCGAGCGTTCAGCGGCAACATGCCGTTCGGCGGCCGGAAAGCCTCCGGAGTCGGCCACGAAATGGGGCTGGATATTTTCGACGAGTACACCGAACCAAAGGCGATCTGGCTCGGCCCGCAGGGTTAGCCCGACCTGCAGCCTGCCCAAGTCACACCAAGCTGTATCACCACACCAATCTATTGAGGAGTTTGCAATGTCGGAAGCTACCATCACGTCCACCCTTCAGGGTCCCTGGGACCTCATCGTCGTGGGTCACGGATTCTCCGGGCTCACAGCTGCTCTCGCGCACATCGAGGCGGCCACTGCTGCCGGGCGCACGCCACGAGTCGCCGTGCTCGAGCGGGCAAGCTACGAAGATCGCGGCGGTTCTACCCGCTGGACCACGGCGTGGCTCAGCCTGACACGAGATCGGCAGCTGCGCCCCTTCCTGCGCGAACGGGTTCGCCAGAATGCCGGTCATCTAACCAACACGAGCTACATCGATGCCTTCTACACGCTCGTCCCCGAAACTCTGGACTGGCTCGAAAAGCACGGTGTCACGCTCAGTCACCATGAGGTCGGAACCGAGGACGGCGCCTGGCGGATCGATGGGGGTGGAGCAACGATCGTGAATTCGTTCCCCGAGAAAATCCGCAACGGTGGCGGTGCAGTGTTTTACAACACCTCGGCTCGTCGACTCATCCGATCAGAGTCGGGCCGGGTAACCGGTCTTGAGGTGCGGGCCGAAGACGGCACGACTGTCATTATGGAGACGTCAGCAGTGGTCTTGTCCAGCGGCGGGTTTGAAGGCAATCCTGAATGGCTCACCCGCTACATCCCGGACGCCTACAAGCTAAAAACGGTCTCGCCCGGAACCCGCGGCAATCGCGGCGACGGCATTCGCATGGCCGTCGAAGTGGGAGCGGACACGGCAGGGCAGTTCGACGGTGCGCACATCGAGCCGTGCGACTCCCGCTCAGATGGAGTCGAACCACTGGTCACCACCTACCGTTACGGTATCCTCGTCAACCAGGCTGGCATGAGGTTCATCGACGAAGCTGGCGACATCGCCGAGATCGACTTCGATACTGTTGCAAACGAAATCTTCCGCAAACAAAACAATGTCGCTTATGGCATCAACGACGCCGCGCAGCGCCGAGACGTGGTCGGATTCGACTACTTCAACCTGACCGATCAGGAGCCGATCTCTGCTGACACGATCGAAGAGCTCGCTGAGAAGCTCGGCATCGATCCGCATCGTCTTCGCGCCACGGTCGATGAATACAACGGGGCGATCAGCGAAGCGGGCGACTACCGACCGAACGGGCCACTCGATGGCAAGCACACCACCGGGATTACTCCGCCCCGCTCGAATTACGCGTCGCCCATCGCCGAGGCGCCATTTATCGCGTGGCCGATCTCCGGGCAGATCTGCTTCACCTACGGCGGGTTGCGCGTTGACGGCGACACCCACGTCCTGGACGTCGAGGGCCGGCCGATCGAGGGACTGCACGCGGCGGGGGAGATCGCCGGCGTGTTCTACAACCAGTATCCGGCCGGCACCTCCGGCCTACGTTCGATGACATTCGGCCGGAAGGCTGGACTCGTAAGTGCCGTGGAGCTGGCGGCAGCAACCGTAGCCAGCTGACCTGGCAGACGCGCCGCAGCGGCGTCGCTGATCTCGCGATCGGCGACGCCGCTGCACGCGTATCGTCTCCCTCCTCGGAAACTGGACCGTCTTATGCACTGAGTGGGCCGACCAACCCGGTTGGTCCATGGACGACGACCGTCGACTCGGTGCGATATTGCGCGTCAGGGCCCAGCAAAAAGCTTCCCCATTTACTCACCAGAGAGGACTTTCATGGCTTACGCGACA
>NZ_JBTNDW010000014.1:0-69492 GCF_054510775.1 Arthrobacter sp. TMT4-20
AACGAACGTATCTCGACAAAGCTCAAGGGCCTGAGCCCGGTGCAATACCGGACCCAGGCCCTCGCGGCTTAGGATCTTACTTGGCCAGTCCAACTATCGGGGACCAGTTCAGAATCTGGTGATCCGCTCTATTGTTCTCTGGAACCTGGGTGTTTACCAGCCGCGCTCAGCGAGGCGGTGAGGCTCAGGGATTTCGTCCACGTTGATGCCGACCATTGCTTCGCCGAGGCCACGGGAGACCTTGGCGATCATCTCGGGATCGTCGTGGAAGGTGGTGGCCTTCACGATGGCCGCGGCGCGTTCCGCCGGATTACCTGACTTGAAGATACCCGAGCCGACGAACACGCCGTCAGCGCCAAGCTGCATCATCATTGCTGCATCGGACGGTGTGGCGATGCCACCCGCGGTGAAGAGCACAACGGGGAGCTTACCGGTCCGGGCAACTTCCTTGACCAGATCAAACGGAGCCTGAAGTTCCTTGGCGGCGACATACAATTCGTCCTCGGCCATTGAGGACAGGCGGGAAATCTCCGACCGGATTTTCCGCATGTGCATCGTGGCGTTGGAGACGTCGCCGGTGCCGGCCTCGCCCTTGGACCTGATCATTGCGGCACCTTCATTGAGGCGGCGCAGCGCCTCGCCGAGGTTGGTGGCACCGCAGACGAAGGGCGCGGTGAACTTCCATTTGTCAATGTGGTTGGCGTAGTCAGCCGGGGTCAGGACCTCGGACTCGTCAATGTAATCGACGCCAAGGGACTGCAGCACCTGCGCCTCAACAAAGTGGCCGATTCTCGCCTTTGCCATCACCGGAATGGAGACAGCCGCAATGATGCTGTCGATCATGTCCGGATCGCTCATTCGGGACACGCCACCCTGCGCACGGATGTCGGCGGGTACCCGCTCGAGCGCCATGACGGCGACGGCGCCCGCATCTTCCGCGATGCGCGCCTGCTCTGCGGTGACCACGTCCATGATGACGCCGCCCTTGAGCATTTCTGCCATGCCGCGCTTGACCCGGCTACTGCCGGTCACGGGCGCGGTTGTCGAATTTTCTTCAACGGTGGACACAATTCGCCCCTAAGTTAGGTAAAAGATAACAATTAATAATACGCCCGCGGATGGGCCGGATCTGCCGTTAGCGGGTCTCGTTGGCTGCCATCGCCTGTTTGTGCACAGCCACCACGCGCTGGATCACCGTTGCAACGCTTGCGAGAGCCAGCAGGATCAGGACGGTGAGCAGGAAACCATGCGGCAGCCCGAGACCGGTCAGGCCGGTTACTACCAGGACCGACACCAGCCGTTCAGCTCGCTCCGCGATCCCCACATTGGCCGTGAAGCCCAGAGATTCGGCCTTCGCCCGGGCATAGGAGACCAGCATGCCGAGGACCAGACAGGCCAAGGCTGCAATGGCGATGGGGGTGTTGTTGCCGTCTCCAAAGAACCAGATGGCGACCCCGGCGAACAGGGCGCCGTCGGCAATCCGGTCAAGGGTTGAGTCGAGGAAGTTCCCCCAGGTCCCCCCGGTGCCTTTGATGCGGGCCATGATGCCATCGACCAGGTCCGAGAAGACGAAGAGAGTGATGAAGACGGTGCCCCAGAACAGTTCACCCATCGGGTAGAAGACGAGAGCGCCGATCACGACGCCGAGCGTGCCAACGATGGTTACCGTGTCGGGCGAGACTCCCCATTTGAGCAGGAGCCTGGCGAGTGGACTGAACAGGGTGGTGAAGAACCTGCGTGCATATTTATTCAGCACCGGTGCCACCAGCGTTCTCGGCCCGCGGCCAACCTGCGGCCATCTGCGTTCTGACTTCGTCCAGCGTCTGGGTGATGGCCTTGGTTTGCGCGATGATTGGCAGGAAGTTGCCGTCCCCACCCCACCGTGGGACCACGTGCTGGTGCAGGTGGGCTGCGATGCCTGCACCGCCGGTCACCCCCTGATTCATCCCGAGATTGAATCCGGTGGGTTTGGCTACGTCGCGCAGCACCCGCATGGCCGTCTGGGTAAGTTCGGCGATCTCGACGGTTTCGTTGCTGTCGACGTCGGTGTAGTCCGGGACATGGCGGTAGGGGCAGACCAGGAGGTGGCCCGGGTTGTAGGGGAACAGGTTCAGGATCACGTAGGCATAGGTGCCCCGGTGCACGATGAGTGACTCCTCGTCGGTGCGGGACGGAGCGACGCAGAACGGGCAGTCGTCCTTGTCTTTGAACTGTGACTGCCCGCCCTTGATGTAGGCCAACCGATGCGGAGTCCAGAGGCGCTGAAAAGCGTCAGGTACGCCACCAATCTCGAAATCGTCGGTCACACCGTCATCGCCGGGATAACGCCCGTCGGCGTTTTGCCCGTCAGCCCCCGTAGCACTCTCCATACGTTTTACTTGTCCCGATTCCGGACAGCTTCGACAATGCGTCGGACTGCCTCGTCGACCGGCACCTGGTTGTCCTGGCTGCCGTCCCGGAACCTGAAGGACACGGCCCCGGCGTCCTGGTCGTCACCGCCGGCGATCAGCACAAACGGAACCTTTTCCTTGCTCGCGGTGCGGATCTTCTTGGGGAACCGATCAGTGCCAATGTCCACTTGTGCGCGGATGCCTTCGGCTTTGAGCTTGTCAACGACGTCGAACAGGTACTCGTTGAAGGCTTCAGCGACCGGGATGGCGAGTACCTGGACCGGGGCAAGCCAGGCCGGGAACGCGCCGGCGTAGTGCTCGGTAAGGACACCCATGAACCGTTCGATGGAGCCGAACAGTGCACGGTGGATCATCACTGGTCGCTGGCGGGTGCCATCCGCGGCCTGGTATTCGAGCTCGAACCGCTCCGGCAGGTTGAAGTCCAGCTGGATGGTGGACATCTGCCAGGTGCGACCGATGGCGTCCCGCGCCTGGACAGAAATCTTGGGACCGTAGAACGCCGCTCCGCCGGGATCAGGCCGCAGTTCCAGACCCGAGGCTTCGCCCACCTCGGCGAGGGTCCGGGTAGCTTCCTCCCAGATATCGTCGGAGCCTACCGACTTTTCAGGGTTCTTGGTGGAGAGTTCCAGGTAAAAATCATCCAGCCCGTAGTCCTTGAGCAGTCCGAGAACAAAGTTGAGCGTCTCGGTGAGCTCGTCCTTCATCTGTTCGCGGGTGCAGTAGATGTGGGCGTCGTCCTGGGTCATGCCACGGACGCGGGTCAGGCCGTGCACCACACCCGATTTTTCATACCGGTAGACGGAGCCGAACTCGAACATCCGCAGCGGCAGTTCGCGGTAGGACCGACCGCGGGACTTGAAGATCAGGTTGTGCATGGGGCAGTTCATCGGCTTGAGGTAGTAGTCCTGGCCCGGCTTGCGCACCGTGCCGTCCTCATTGAGTTCCTCGTCGACGTGCATCGCCGGGAACATACCGTCGCGATACCAGTCCAGGTGGCCCGACACCTCGTAGAGGTGTCCCTTGGTGATATGCGGGGTGTAGACGAACTCGTAGCCGGCGTCGACGTGACGCTGACGCGAGTAGTCTTCCATCGCCTTACGGATGATTCCGCCCTTGGGGTGGAACACCGGCAAGCCGGAACCGAGCTCATCTGGGAACGAGAACAGGTCCAGCTCGGTGCCGAGTTTGCGGTGGTCGCGGCGCTCGGCTTCGGCGATACGTTCCTGGTAGGCCTTCAGCTCGTCTTTGGTGGGCCAGGCGGTCCCGTAGATGCGTTGCAGCTGCTGATTCTTTTCGCTTCCACGCCAGTAGGCTGCGGCGGACCGGGTCAGGGCGTACGCGTTCGAAATGAGTTTGGTGTTCGGCAGGTGCGGACCGCGGCAGAGGTCCTTCCAGACGACGTCGCCGCTTTTGCGATCGATGTTGTCGTAAATGGTCAGTTCGCCGGCACCGACCTCGACTGACGCGCCGTCGTCGTCGGTGATATCGCCCGAACCGCCCTTGAGGCCGATCAGTTCCAGCTTGTACGGCTCGTCGGCCATCGCTTCGCGGGCTTCAGCCTCGGTTGCGACCCTGCGAACAAACAGCTGGTTGCTGTTCACGATTTTCAGCATCATCTTCTCAAGCTGCTTCAGATCGTCGGGAGTAAAGGGAGCCTCAACGTCGAAGTCGAAATAGAACCCGTCGGTGATGTACGGGCCGATACCCAGTTTGGCGCCTGGGCGCAGCTGCTGAACAGCCTGTGCCATAACGTGTGCGGCCGAGTGGCGCAGCACTTCCAGACCCTCGGGCGAACCGATCGTGATGGGCTCCACCTGGGCGTCGGCGGGGATTGGCTGATCGAGATCCACCAGTTCCCCATTCACCCGGACGACGACGACGTCGCGGCGTTCGGCGAACAGGTCAACGCCGGAAGTGCCCGTGGTCACCTGGTGCTCTTCGCCGTCGACGATGAGGGTGATATGGGAGGGCGCTGACACAGTGGTCTCCTAGCAAAGGTGGGACGGCGGGTTAACTCTCTGATGGTATCCGCTGTGCTGGACGCGACCAACAACCTTGCTAGCGCGCGCCGGTGCTGAACCGCGAAAGTGTCAGTAGGATCAACTCATGAAACCTCAGGTCTCAGTCATCACGCTGGGCGTCCGCAACCTTGAAACGGCTTACAACTTCTACGCAAAGGCCCTGGGTTGGGACCCTCTGGTTTACGTTCCCGATGAGGTTGCGTTCTTCCAGGTGGGCAATGGTCTGGTGCTGTCCCTCTTCAGGGGTGACCATCTGGCCGCCGAAGCCGGAAATCTTGGGCACGGCCCAGTTTCGCCTCCGCTCACCCTGGGCCACAACGTGGATTCCCCCGAAGAGGTGGATACCGTCCTCAATGCCGCTGTTGCCGCAGGAGCAGAACTGATTGCCGAAGGAACCGCGATGAGCTGGGGCGGTTACTCAGGGTATTTCGCGGATCCTGATGGCTTCCACTGGGAGGTCTGCCACAATCCGGGGCTATCAATCGCCGACGACGGCACCGTGTCACTCCGCGAAATCGTCTGACCTGCAGCGACCTGAAATCAGTGTTCTGAGAACACTGTTTGTCCTGCGGAATCTAAATGATTCCGTGCGTGTTGCACACTGTGCAGGGCAAAATCGACCCTGCACCCAACAACTTCAGTTTTCCGTCTGAAGGTTTCGACAACTTACGAAGGAGCACCGTGGACTACACTCCCGATGCCGGCACGATCACCATGTTTTCAACCAGCTGGTGCGGCTACTGCCGTCGGCTCAAGAAGCAGCTCGATGCCAAGGGGATCGGCTACACCGAGATCAATATCGAAGAGGTAGAAGGCACCGCAGCACTGGTGGAATCCCTCAACGGCGGCAACCAGACGGTCCCAACGGTGTTGTTCCCTGACGGCACGGCGGCAACGAATCCTTCGGTGTCGGACGTAATGGCAAGGATCGCTAGCTAGCCCAGTCGGCTATTTCTCTCCCATTCCCTCTGATACCACTGTGATTCACAGCGCTAGAAGGGTGGTGGGTCGGGGGTGGTGGTGTAGGTTTTGCCGGTCAGTGAGGTGGCGGTGAGGGTGCCGGGTTCGGGTTGGTGGTAGTGCCAGTAGCCTTCTGTTTTGAGTTTGTGGTGTTTGCGGCAGAGGGCGGCGAGGTTGTCGTAGCTGGTGGTGCCGCCGTGGTGCCAGGGGATCGTGTGGTCGAGGTCGCAGGCCGGGGCTGGCCGGTTGCAGCCGGGGTGGCGGCACGTTTTATCCCTGACGAGTATGGTCCGTCGGAGACTTTCCGGGACCGTATACCGTTCCCGGCCGACGCTGAGGACAGCACCCGTCTCCGGGTGGGTGAGGATCCGGGTGAATCCCTTGGCGTGGGCGGCAAGTTTCCGGGCGGTGTCCGGGTCGATCGGCCCGTACCCGGCGAGGTCGGCTGGTGCGTCGCCGCCGAGCAGGGTCATCACGGGTACGGTCACGAACACCACCGGGTGCACCCCCAGAACCGCCGCCAAATCCACCCCACCCGCACCGCTGTCTCCCGCACCGCCATCTCCAGCTCCGCCGTTTCCCGCACTGCCGTCACCAGTACCGCAGTCTCCAGTACCGCCGTCTCCGGTGGTGCTGCCGTCGTGTTCCACGGGGTGGGCGAGGTTGGTTGGACTGGTTGCTGCCGCGCCGGGTTCGCAGTGGTGGGTGAGGAGGTCTCCGAGGAGGTCGGCTTTGAGTTGGGTGAGGGTGCGGTCTTCTTGCGGGTGTTGCAGGGCACGGGCCATGAAGGTGAGCCGGTGTTCGATGCCGCAGGCCTGTTCGGCGGGAAGATAGGCCGAGAACCAGGCCATGCCGTCGTGGGCGGGGGTGAGTTCCACGTGCCGGTCCTCAACGGCCGCGGCCTTGCGGGTGGTGATGGAATCGGGGTGGAGCTTTTCCCGGATCCGGTGGCAGAGGCTTTTCAACCGGGGTGGGGTCAGGTGCGCTCCGCGTTGGAGGACTTGATCCTCGAACCCGGCCAGCACCTCGGCCGGTAGGAACAGTGCTTCGTCGGCGATGATCTGGGCTTGCCGGATAGAGATCACACCCGCGCCCAGGGACTGGAGGGTTTTCGGGAGGTCCAGGGCCAGGGTCAGGCTGTGACCCAGTAACCGGTGCGCGGCCCGCCCGGAAATGTTCAGTAACGGCGCTAGTTCCTCGACGGTGAGGGTGAACCCAAGCCCTGTGCCGATGCCCTGCCGGGACGAGGCCCGGGACGCAGCGAGGCTTTGCACTTCGCGGTGCAGATCAGCGATCAGTTCGGCCTGCCGGGCAGCGGCCCACGACGCCAACCGATCCACCGCCTGCAACAAGTCCGAGATCCCCGCCACCGGATCCGACGCTTCGTCAGATGGTCCGTCAGCCGGTCCGTCAGCGGCTTTTCCGGCGGGTATCTTCGCGGGGACGCGGTTGGTTTCCCAGGGCAGCAACATGGAGACCAGCGATTCGGGGCCGGCCAGTTCCACCTTGGTGGCCGCCGTGTTGGCCGCATACCGGTGGGACCGGCTGGTCTTGCCGACCCTGCGCAACACACCGGCCACCTCGCCGGGGCTCCACGACGGATCCATCCCAGCCAACGAAACCGAGTCAACAGAACCCGGGCTAGCCGCACCCAGGCTGGCCGTAAAAACCTCAGCGATGCTGCGGTTTCCACCGGTATTCTCCTGCTGCTTCATACCTCCATCACATCATCTGCCACTGACATTCTTCGGCGTCAGGCAGGCTGGCAGGACCAACCCGGATTAAGCTCACAGCGAACAACGTGAACGGTCCCTTCAGAACCCGGCAGGCGAACGCCACGGGGTGCGTACGCCGTCGTTCTCGCAGAACGACGTGGTGGCAGCCTCCCCGGCCAGACAACCTCCATCGACCAATTTCCGAGCGCCAACCGGTTCTGCCAAATCAACGGTCAACGGGACCATGTCGTTGCTGGGACAGTCATATCCCGCCTCAGGCAATGCCTCAACATCGGTTCTGATCACTATCTGATCTTCTTCGTAGCTGATCTTTGGCTCCAGCACAGGTCCGGTCACTCCGCCCGAACAACCTATCCGGGTCACGTCCACCCTAAAACTCGCTGAACTTGCCCAAGGTGGGGGAAAGATCACCTGATTGAGCCACTGTCCGACTCCGTGCCTATGCTTGGGAGACCGCCCGGTACCCAACCGAAAGGACCGTGTTGAAATGGCTCATAGAGTCCAAGCCGTAATTGTCAGGGAAAAGAACGCACCAGCCAGCATCGAGACCATCCTCGTGCCAGATCCAGGACCTGGTGAAGCACTGGTCGATATCCTCACCTGCGGCGTTTGCCATACCGATCTGCACTACAAGCAGGGTGGGATCAGTGACGATTACCCCTTCCTCCTCGGCCACGAAGCCACCGGTGTGGTCAGCGCCGTCGGAGACAACGTCACCGAGGTAGCACCCGGCGACCGCGTCATCCTGAACTGGCGTGCGGTCTGCGGCGAATGTCGTGCCTGCCGTCGCGGTGAAGCGCAGTACTGCTTCAACACCCACAACGCCACCCAGAAAATGACGCTTGAAGACGGCACCGAGCTCTCCCCTGCCCTGGGTATTGGCGCTTTCGCCGAGAAGACTCTCGTCGCTGCCGGCCAGTGCACCAAGGTGGATCCCGAAGCGGATGCGGCCGCCGTCGGCCTCCTGGGCTGCGGCGTCATGGCAGGCATCGGCGCCGCCATCAACACCGGCAACGTGCGCCGGGGCGACTCGGTAGCCGTCATCGGTTGCGGCGGCGTGGGCAGTGCAGCCATCGCCGGCGCCAAGCTCGCGGGTGCGACGACGATTATCGCCGTAGACATCGATGACCGAAAGCTTGAAGCAACCAGGAAACTGGGAGCAACCCACACGGTCAACTCCAAGAACCAGGACGCTGTCGAGGCCATTCAGGCCCTCACCGACGGCAACGGCGCCAACGTGGTGATCGACGCCGTCGGCCGCCCCGAAACCTACAAGCAGGCGTTCTACGCACGCGATCTCGCCGGCACAGTGGTGCTGGTGGGCGTCCCCACCCCGGACATGATGCTGGAACTGCCGCTGCTCGATGTCTTCGGTCGCGGCGGTTCGCTCAAGTCGTCCTGGTACGGCGACTGCCTCCCCTCCAGGGACTTCCCAATGCTGGTCAGCCACTACCAGCAGGGCAACCTGGACCTCGATGCCTTCGTCACCGAACGGATCAAGCTCGACCAGGTTGAAGCCGCGTTCGACAAGATGCACGACGGCTCGGTGCTGCGCTCGGTGGTGGAACTCTGATGGCTGCACGCATTGAACACCTGCTGACCAGCGGAACCTTCTCCCTCGATGGCGGAACCTGGGACGTTGACAACAATGTCTGGATCATCGGCGATGACACCGAATGCATCGTCATCGACCCTGCGCACGACGCTGCAGCGGTGGTGGAACAGATCAATGGGCGACAGGTCCGAGCCATCCTGCTCACCCACGGCCATGATGATCACATCCGCGCCGTCGGCGACGTCTACGACGCTGTCCGGGCGCCCATCCACCTGCATCCGGCCGACCGGATGCTGTGGGACCAGGTCTATCCTGACCCGGCGCCGGACCAGGACATCAACGACGGCGACGAGTTCACGGTCGCTGGCGTCACCCTGAAGGCGCTGCACACCCCCGGGCATTCCCCCGGGTCCGTGAGCTTCTACCTCGAAGAGGCCGGCACCGTCTTTACCGGCGACACCCTGTTCCAGGGCGGTCCCGGCGCGACTGGCCGATCCTTCAGCGACTTCCCCACCATCATCGAATCCATCCGTGACCGCCTGCTCAGCCTCCCGGCTGACACGGTGGTTCGCCCCGGGCACGGCGATTCAACGACGGTGGGCGCCGAGGCGCCATCACTTGATGAATGGATTGCGCGCGGCCACTAGATCCTGCGTGCCGCCTAGAGCACAACCAGTACGACGACGACCGCCCCGTGGCCAGCTGGCCGCGGGGCGGTCGCTGGTTAAGACCCCCACCCTCGAGCCGGTGGAAACCGGTGCGATCAGCTCGCAACGGTCGTTCTGGCTGTCAGGATACGCTGGGCTGGACCGCTGTGGAAGTCTCCGACGGCTCAAACCCATATCCCGCGCGGTGATAGGCGGCGAGGACGGCGTCTTCGACGTCGCCGACGGTCAGACCACGCACCAGGTCATTCGCGGCGCCGGCCGTGGCCGGGTCCCAGTCCAGTCCCATCGCCGCGTACGACGAGGCCAACACTTCCCGGATTGGCGCCGAGTCTTCCACCACAATTACCGAGGAAAAAAGCCAGGCCCCGGCGACCACCCGCTGGGCTGTCCCCACCAGCTTCACGCGCCGACCGTCATCGCCAATGCCGTGCACGCTGTATTCGCCGGGACAGTACTCGCCGGGAATTTCCCCCACCGCCGCGGTCACTCCCACCGAGCGCAGCGCTGACGCGAGTAGTTCACCGAATCCGGAGAAGCGGTTCCGCGACCCGGCGACGGCGTCAGTCTGCGGCTCGACATGATCGATCACCAGGCAGCCACGATGATAGGCCGCGGCCCTGCCTCCCGCCCGGCGCACGAGCGGTTCAAACCCCAGTGCCCGTGCAGCCTCTTCGGCGGCAGGGAAACCCGGCAACCGGGTGTCTCGTTGCCCGAACGCCACTGTGGGCTCCGGCCGATAGAGTCGCAGCGTAGCGGGACGCTCCCCCGCCGCCACAGCGCGCAGCAAGGTGATGCCCTCCGCCAGGTCAGCGGCGGCGCCGGCCGAAGCGGTACGGCGCACCACGAACAGGTCGGCACCGGTCATCTGGGTTAGGCTCCTGTCCATGATCTTCCTGCAGTTTCTGGTTGCCGCAGCGACATTCCTGCTGCTGGACGCCGTGTGGCTCAAATCGATGAGCAAATTTTATCGTCGGCATCTCGGCGACCAGCTTGCCGACAAACCCAATTTTCTCTACGCGGCAGCGTTCTACCTAATCTATGTAGCGGGCATCGTGCTCTTCGCTGTTCAGCCCGCATTGGCCGCCGAGTCATGGTTGGCAGCGTTGGGCTACGGTGGGGCGCTGGGCTTTTTCGCCTATGCGACCTATGACCTCACCAATGCCTCGACACTGAAACGGTGGCCAGCGGTCCTGATCGCCGTGGACCTCGCCTGGGGTGCCGCACTGACCGGCCTGATCACCGTCGTGACGTACCTGGTTTTCGTGTGATTCGGTTTGTGACCGACGACGGCGTGTAGCCGCCACGAGTCCCGATTCCGGATGGGACACTTATCTGGTGACGCCGCATACCCCCCAACTTTCCCGCCGGTCAGCGGCCCCGCAGCCGCGCACCCTGATTGATATCCTCACCGCCACTGCTGACACGTTGCCCGACGCCTCAGCGCTCGACGACGGCACCACCAGCCTCAGTTACGCCGAGTTGCTCTCGAGTGTCAGGGCGATGGGGAAAAAGCTTCACCTGGCCGGGCTGGGTGCTGGCGACCGGATCGGCGTTCGTATTCCGTCCGGAACCGCCGAGCTTTACATCGCCATCCTCGCGATCCTCATGATCGGGGCAGCCTACGTCCCGGTGGACGCCGACGACCCCGACGAACGCGCCAAACTTGTGTTCTCCGAAGCGAAGGTCGCAGGCATCCTGCGCGCGGGGCGCAAACCGGTGGTTCAAAAGGGGCGGAAAGCTCCTTTCCCTGCACCGAGGATGCCGACCCCCGACGACGACGCCTGGATCATTTTCACCTCCGGGTCCACCGGAACACCCAAGGGTGTTGCAGTGTCGCACCGCTCGGCGGCGGCGTTTGTCGACGCCGAGGCCCGTTTGTTCCTGCAGGCCGAGCCGGCGGGCCCTACCGACCGGGTCCTCGCCGGACTTTCCGTCGCCTTCGACGCCTCCTGCGAGGAGATGTGGCTGGCCTGGCGCAACGGCGCCTGCCTGGTGCCGGCCCCGCGTGCCCTGGTGCGTTCGGGCATGGATCTCGGTCCGTGGCTGATCACCCACGGCATCACCATGGTTTCGACGGTTCCTACCCTTGCCGCCCTGTGGCCGGTCGAATCTCTCGAAGCCGTCAGACTGCTGATCTTCGGCGGAGAGGCCTGCCCACCCGAGCTCGCAGCGAGGCTGGCGACCGAGGACCGGGAGCTGTGGAACACCTACGGCCCCACGGAGGCGACAGTCGTCGCCTGTGCCGCTCTGCTCGGCGGTCCAGGACCGGTGCGCATTGGGCTTCCCCTGGACGGCTGGGATCTCGCCGTCGTCGACAGTTCAGGTATTCCGGTGGCCGCCGGCGAGGTCGGTGAGCTGATTATCGGCGGGGTTGGGCTGGCCCGCTACCTCGATCCGCAGAAGGACAAGGAAAAATACGCTCCGATGCCGTCGCTGGGTTGGGACCGCGCCTATCGCAGCGGGGACCTGGTCAGGTTTGACCCGGTGGGGCTCGAATTTATGGGACGCGCCGATGAACAGGTGAAGCTCGGCGGCCGACGGATCGAACTCGGCGAAGTCGACGCCGCCCTGCAGTCCTTGCCCGGCGTCGCAGGTGCCGCAGCCGCAGTGCAGACCACCGCCGCCGGCAACCAGATACTGGTGGGCTATCTCGTCGCCGCCGGAGCACCGCTCGACCTGCAGGAGCTGCGCTCCGAGCTTGCTGGTTCGCTGCCCGCGGCGCTGATTCCGATGCTCAGCGAAACCGATTCCCTGCCGACCAAAACCAGTGGAAAGGTGGACCGGTCGGCGCTCCCCTGGCCCCTCGCCCAGCACAACGACGACGACGCCCCGGCCCTCGACGACGAAGCCCAGTGGGTGGTGGACCAGTGGACGGCAGTACTCGGCGTCCCGGCGTCGGGATTGGATGCGGACTTCTTCGCCCACGGTGGCGGCAGCCTGTCTGCGGCGCAGCTGGTGTCCGCCCTGCGACAGCAGTATCCGACGGTCACGGTTGCCGACATTTACGCCCACCCGCGGGTGGGCGCGTTGATTGACATGGTTAAAGGATCGGAACCGGTCGGCGGCACGATCAGGATTGAGCGGAACGTCGCCCGCACCACCCGCAAAGCCCAGATCTTCCAGACGCTGATGGGCATTCCCCTCTTCATGCTGGTGGGGATGCGCTGGCTGACCTACCTGATGATCATCAATCAGGTTCTCGTGATCTCCGGGATCGCAGCGACGACCACGCTGTCCTGGGGGTGGATCCTTGCCAGCTGGATCGTGTTCGTCAGCCCGCTGGGGCGGATGGGGATTTCGGTTATCGCCGCGAGGATCCTGCTACGCGGGGTCCAGCCTGGAAGCTATCCCCGCAGCGGCAGGGTGCACCTGAAACTCTGGCTTGCCGAACAAATCGCGGACATGGCAGCCGCAGTCAGCCTTGCCAGCGCACCGTGGGTCACCTACTACGCCCGGGCGCTGGGGGCAAAGATTGGGCGCGACGTCGACCTCCACTCGGTCCCCCCGGTCACCGGAATGCTTCATCTGGGCAGCGGCAGCTCCGTCGAACCTGAGGTGGACCTTTCCGGCTGGTGGATTGATGGCGACCTGGTCCACATCGGCAGGATCAGCGTCGGGGAGCGAGCCCTCATCGGCACCAGGAGCACGCTGATGCCCGGCACCCGGGTGGGCGCCGACTCACAGGTTGCCCCGGGTTCGGCGGTCCTGGGCAAGGTACGTCCCGGCCAGCAGTACGCTGGGTCCCCTGCCACCCGGATCGGCAAAGCCAAGCCCATCTGGCCCGATGCTCCGGCGTCGTCGCCGTCGGTCACCCTCAGCTTCCCGGCATTCGCCGCCGCCTCGGGCATCCTCTCGGGCATCCCCTATCTGGCCGCCGCCATTGCTGCCCTGCCGATCCTCGCCGCCCTGCGCGGCACCGCAGGACTGTCCGACGCCCTGCCACAACTCGCCTGGTCGGTGCCCATCGCTGGCCTGCTCTGGTTTGTGGCGACGATGATCCTGATCCTGGCAGCCGTCAGGCTGCTCGGGATCGGGCTGCGGGAGGGGTATCACCGGGTCCGGAGCCGTGTGGGCTGGCAGGTCTGGGCCACCGAACGAGTCCTTGACCTGGCCCGCGATC
Source organism: Arthrobacter sp. TMT4-20 (assembly GCF_054510775.1). Taxonomy (NCBI): domain Bacteria; kingdom Bacillati; phylum Actinomycetota; class Actinomycetes; order Micrococcales; family Micrococcaceae; genus Arthrobacter; species Arthrobacter sp. TMT4-20. Next base: position 13,472 of record NZ_JBTNDW010000014.1, read on the forward strand.
TGCTCTTCCCCGTGTACGCGAGCCTGTTCACGCCGGTGTGGCTGCGACTTCTTGGCGCTACGGTCGGCAAGAACGTCGAGATTTCGACTGTGCTGTTGGTTCCGAAAATGACCACCATTGGCGACGGCGCTTTCCTCGCCGATGACACGATGGTCGCATCCTACGAACTCGGTGGGGGCTGGATGAAGGTGGCGCCGGCGAAAATCGGTAAGCGAGCGTTCCTCGGCAATTCGGGGATGACCGCCGCGGGCCGCCGGGTACCCAAAAATTCGCTGGTGGCGGTGCTGTCCGCCACCCCCGCCAAGGCCAAAGCCGGTACGTCCTGGTTGGGAAGCCCGCCGGTCCGGTTGCGCCGCACCCAGATGGACGCCGATCAGACCCGGACCTTCGACCCACCACGACGGTTGAAGGTGGCAAGGGGAGCATGGGAGGTGTGCCGGCTCGCCGCAACGCTGCTGACCGTGGTGATCGCCGTGCTGGTGCTCGTGGGGCTCGACGCCATTGCCGGGCAGTGGGGCTACCTGGTTGCTGCACTCCTCGGCGGGCTGGTCATGATGACGGCCGGGACGGTGGCGGCCGTCAGTGCGGTCGCCGTCAAATGGTTGCTGGTCGGCCGAATCAGTGCGGGTGAACACCCCCTCTGGAGTTCGTTCATCTGGCGGAACGAGGTTGTCGACGCCTTCATCGAAACGGTTACCGCCCCCTGGTTTGCCCGGGCGGCCAGCGGCACTCCCGCACTCGTCTGGTGGTTAAGGGCCCTGGGAGCCAGGATCGGCCACGGCGTGTGGTGCGAAAGCTATTGGCTGCCGGAAGCCGACCTGGTAACCCTTGGTGACAGCAGCACAGTCAATCGCGGGTGCGTCATCCAGACCCATCTCTTCCATGACCGGGTGATGTCCATGGACACCGTAACCTTGAAGGATGGCGCAACCATGGGACCCCACGGAGTGATACTTCCTGCCGCCTGCCTGGCTAGCGGATCGACGGTTGGACCGGCGTCGCTGGTAATGCGCGGCGAGACAGTGCCAGCGGGAAGCTACTGGATCGGCAACCCGGTCAGCCCGTGGAAAAGCCCGGCGGTTGCCCCATGAGGGAAGCCATCAGAAGCGTCGTCGCACGCATCGGTGACACGCTCGACCCCTATACCCCCGGGCACGGGTCCGCCGACTGGGCCGCCCTGCACTACGACCTTGACCTTGACTACCGGCTGGCGAGCAACCGACTGACCGCCCGCGCCGTCATCACCGGCCGCGCCGCCGGTCCCTCGTCCCAGTCATTGGAGCGGATTGAGCTGGACCTGGCGGGGTTGAAAGTCACCAAGGTGACCCTGAGCGGCGGCCAGGTCCAGCGCTTCAGCACGCGAGGATCCCGGCTGATCGTCACCCCGGGTGAACCCATCGGCGGGGGTCAGGAATTCACCCTCGACATCAAGTACGGCGGAAACCCCAAACCCACCAGAAGCACCTGGGGCGAGGTGGGCTGGGAGGAGCTCACTGACGGCGTCCTCGTTGCCGGGCAGCCCACCGGCAGCCCGTCCTGGTTCCCGTGCAATGACCATCCCAGCCACAAAGCCACCTACCGGATGGCTGTCACCACCGACGCGAACTACCGCGCCATCTGCAATGGCCAGCTGGTATCCCATACGCCAAAAGCGAGTCGCGGCACCTGGGTGTATGACCAGCCAGAGCCGATGGCCACGTATCTGGCCACAGTCCAGATTGGCCGCTACCAGTTGGAGCGGTCCAGCACCACCCCTGTGCCGCAGTTCACTGCCGCACCCGTGGGCCTGCGGGACGCGGCACGCCGCGCACTCTCGCGTCAGCACGAGATGATCAGCGCCTTCACCGAACTCTTCGGCCCTTATCCGTTTGATGCGTACACCGTGGTGGTAGCTGACGATGTATTGGAGATTCCGTTGGAAGCGCAGTCGTTGTCGATTCTGGGCAGCAACCATCTCACCACCGAGTGGGAATCTCAGCGGCTCATCGCCCACGAACTGTCCCACCAGTGGTTCGGTAACTCCCTGACGGTGAGTGCCTGGCAGGACATCTGGCTGCACGAGGGCTTCGCCTGCTACGCCGAATGGCTGTGGTCAGAAAGGTCGGGGTCCCTTTCCACTTCGGAACGGGCCACCGAGGCGTGGCGTGCGCTCGCCACAGAACCGGAGGATCTGATCATTGGTGATCCCGGCGGCTCGGACATGTTCGACGACCGGGTTTACAAACGCGGCGCCCTGGCGCTCCACGCCTTGAGGATCGCCGCCGGCGACGAGCTCTTTTTCGGAATGCTTCGCGACTGGACCGCCCGGTTCAGGCACCAGCACGTCAGTACTGCCGACCTGATCGAGCTGGCCGATGAGAGCTGCTCCACGGTCCCCGGCTTCGACGCGGCAGCCCTCCTCCAGCCGTGGCTGTACCAGCCGGAGCTGCCAAACCTGCTCTGACCAGCCGATGGCGGCAGGGAATTAGTCGGTGACAACGACCCCGCGCCAAAACGCCACATGGTCTCGGATGTTTTCAGCCTCGGCCTTCGGTTCCGGGTAAGTCCAGGCGGCGTCGTCATTCGTGGCACCGGCCACCGTCAAGGAGAAATACTTGGCGGTTCCTTTCCAGGGGCAGACGGTGGTCATGCTGCTGTCGGTGAGGTACTCGGTCCTGACCGAGTCCTTAGGGAAATAGTGGTTTCCCTCCACCATTACCGTCCGGTCTGACTCTGCGATGACGGTATTGTTCCATAGTGCCTTTGCCATGGTGCTGGCCTTTCGATCACAGTGCCCGGAGCGGGCACCTACCCTCCATCAACGAGTGTGCCCGCTCCGGAATTCCGCGACGGTCGAGCGGAACGTGCCCTAGCGCCCGCCGTCAATCTTGCGGCTGCGCTGCTCCTGGCCCGGCACACCGTAGGGGTAGTCGGAGACCTCCGGTGCGCTGACCGTTGAAAGCCTGTCGACCTCGGCGGCGCTCAGGGTCACCGAGTCGGCGCCCAGGTTGTCGGTGAGCTGATCGGTGTTCCGTGCCCCCAGGATGACCGAGGTGACAGCTGGCTGCTGGGCCACCCAGGCGAGGGCCACCTGCGATGCCGTGATCTCCCGCTCAGCTGCAATCTCTACGACGGTGTCAATAATGCGCCAGGTGCGCTCCTTGGCGTTGCGTTCCTTCCAGGCTTCCATACCGCGCTCGGGGTTCTCGCCCAGCCGCGTCTCGCCGGTGGGAGAGGTATCCCGCTGGTACTTTCCGGTGAGCCAGCCACCGCCCAGCGGCGACCAGGGCAGGAGGCCGATATCGGCGTCGAGCGCTGCCGGAACAATTTCCGACTCGATCTCGCGGACCAACAGACTGTACTGGGGTTGCAGGGTGACCGGCGCGTTCCAGCCGTGGGCCTTGGCCAGCCAGACGGCCTTGGTCATTTGCCAGCCGGAATAGTTGGAGAATCCGTAGTAGGCGATCTTGCCGTTGCGGATCGAATCCTCGAGGAAACCCAGGGTCTCCTCCAGCGGGGTGAGTGGATCCCACGAATGCACCTGGTACAGGTCAATGTGGTCGACGCCCAGCCGGGCCAGTGAGTCGTCCAGCGCCCGGCGCAGGTGACGGCGGGACAGGCCAATATCGTTGACGCCATCTCCCATCGGGAAACGTCCCTTTGACGCGAGGACCATCTGGTCGCGCTCTGTGGGGTTCTTGGCCAGCCATGAACCGATGATCCTCTCGGACGCGCCAGCTGTGTACACGTCGGCGGTGTCGATGAAGTTGCCGCCGGCCGCCGCGTAGGCGCTGAGGACCTGGTGGGAAGTCGCTTCGTCGGCCTCCGCGCCGAAGGTCATCGTGCCCAGGGCGTACGCCGACACTGCAGTGCCGCTGTTGCCAAGCTTGCGGTATTCCATCGTGCTGCTCCTTTGAATCGACAGGTATAACTCGTATCAACCCTAGTTGCAGTGCGGCCGTTGGCAGGGCGTCGTTACAGCTTCCGGATGGTGAGGATCTGCTCAGCCCGCCCGAAGGGACCCGTGGTGTCATGCAACACCGCGGAGGTCAGCCCAATCCCGTCAGCACCGAAACTGACGCTCGTCTCCAGGCCCAGCCACTCCCCCGCCGGTTCGCGGTACAGGTGGACCTGCAGGTCCAGGTTAGGGAACATCCAGCTGCCCGGTCCGGGAGGAACCCGTGCCGACACCCCGTTCGCTGTATCAATCAGGCCGATCAGCCGCACCAGATCAGCTGTCGGAGTGCCTTCAACCATCTGATGTGGGGTACGCAACCAGACCCGGCCCCGGCCCGGGCGATGACCCTCGACAACCCGAAACTCCAGGGACTCGATAAATCCCCCGGGCCAGGCGGTCATGTCCGCAAAGGGGCCCGCCTGGTCAGGGCCGGGCATAGGTGCGTCCTCGATTGCCGCAACCGCCGCACTGTCGGCCTTCGCCAGGCGCCAGGCTTTGGCACGGATCACCGTCCGTCCGCCGGAGACCATCTCCGCTTCCAGCAGTTCGATGGTCTTGCCCGGTCTGATGACCTTGGCCAGCACATCGAACGTGCCCCCGGGGATCATGCCAAGGATGTCGAAGCTGAGTCGCGCCATCCGCAGGTCAGGTCGAGGACTGCACTGCTCGAGGCAGTGAGCCAGCAACCCGGCCGCTGGCGCCATGTGTTGTTCTTCGGGGTTCCAGGCACCCTGCGCGTGGATGGTGGATTCGAAACTGCCTTCGCCCAGCGGGCGATAGTAGGAAGCTGGCATGAAGGAGCACCTTTGCTGGACTGCGGTGGGTGGCTGGCCCCAACCCGGGGCCGCCGCAGCACCAGTCTATGACGCGTTCCGCGGCTGTTGCGGTGGGCGCGCTACACCGGTGGCACGGCCAGTTCCGGGCGGGCTGTGGCCAGTTCCCTGGCGATCAGCTCGATTGCCTCGCCGACGACGTCGCGCCCGGCCCCCTCACGGTTTGCTGCTCTCGCGGCTTTGACCCGCCGCACCAGGCCGTCCCAGTCGCCACCGCCGGTACGCAAGGGGCGGAGCGACGAGAGGAGCGCCGCCCGGCCGAGCCAGGGGTCGACGTCGGTCGCCCACCGGTCCAGTATCACTGCTGCACAGTCCCCGTCCCGTTGGTTCAGCCGGTCGGTCAACGGACCCACCACGTCGATGGCCAGCGGATCGACCAACTCCGGCCTGCCCCCCTGCCGCAGAAATCCCTCCACCCGGGTCAGGTCTGTCACCTGAAGGAGTGCCAGTCTCGACTGCAGCACCACGATGGCCGCCAACCGGCGTTCAAACACCGCTACCGCCCACAGCTCCGAGCTGAGCGCCAGCACGGCGTCGTGCTCCATCCCGCGGTAGCGGCGGAAGGCATCACGGACGGCGCCCCGGACCGCGCCTACCGACGCCCCATAAATCCGCAGGCCCCCGCTAACCCGATCGTCGGCCCGCTCCCACGACGCCTCGCGCTGCAGCGCGGTGTCGATGAACTGCCCCGCCTCACTCACAGTCCTATTCTTCCCTGCTCCGGCGGAAGGCCGAACGCGGTCGCCGTGTGGCAGGCTACTGATCGTCGCAGGACTCTCGGTATAGTGGGTCATGTCAATATTTCCAAGACTGCTAAAGGTGCTGGTCTAACTGCGTACGCAACCGGGGTCCTCTGATGACCCCAGTCATTGTTGTTCTTTCAATCTGAATCCTGAATCAAGTCTCGGCCGTGGGTTCACGCCGGCCGACTGCGGGGGATCAACTAAATGACGATCACCCTGCTCACCCTCTTACTGGGCATCATCATCATCCTCGCCATCATTGCCGCCAACGGCTATTTCGTGGCCCAGGAATTTGCCTACATGTCGGTCGACCGGACCAAGCTTGCGGTCCTGGCCGAAGCCGGCGACGTCTCCGCCCAACGGGCCCTGAAGGTCACCAAGCGAACGTCCTTTATGCTGTCGGGCGCCCAACTGGGCATCACCGTCACCGGTCTGCTGATTGGTTACGTGGCAGAACCGCTGGTCGGTGAGTCACTGGGTGTCCTGCTCGGCGGGGCCGGAGTGCCGGCCGCCCTGGGTATCTCAATCGGCACGGTACTGGCCCTCGTTGTTGCGGCAGTTGTCCAGATGATCTTCGGTGAGCTGTATCCGAAAAACCTGGCCATCGCCAATGCTGAGCCGCTGGCCCGCGGACTGGCTCGCTCAACCACGATCTACCTTGCCGCGTTCGGCTGGCTGATCACGATCTTCGACCACTCGGCCAACGCCCTGCTGCGGCTCGTCCGGGTTGAACCAGTCCACGACGTCGATACCACCGCAACTGCGAAGGATCTGGACCGCATTGTGGCCGATTCCCGCCAGAGTGGTGACCTGCCCGAAGAACTGTCGATGCTGATCGACCGTATCCTCGACTTCCCCGACCGGGATATTGAGCACGCGATGATTCCGCGGTCACAGGTCGGCACCGTCGGGCCCGAGGCAACGGTGGGCTATGTGCGCACCCTGATGGCCGATGCCCACACCCGCTATCCCGTGGTGTCCGAAACCGAGGAACCCCTCGGCGTCGTCCAACTCGCGGATATTCTGCCGGCTAGCATCAGCGACGACACCCTGGTGACGGCGGTCATGCACCCGCCGCTGGTGCTGCCGACCCTGATGTCCCTGCCCAATGCGCTGGAGCAGCTGATGAACTCCCGCAACGAGCTTGCCTGCGTGATCGATGAGTATGGCGGCTTCACCGGCGTCATCACCGTCGAGGATCTCGCAGAGGAACTCGTCGGTGAACTCACCGACGAGCACGACGACGAAGCACCACCCACGATCGAGTCCGAAGAGGACTTCATCTGGCGGATGAGTGGTGACGTGCACGTCGATGAGGTGGAGCGCGCTATCGGGCACGAACTGCCCGAGGGCGACTACGAGACGATCTCGGGTGTGCTGATCGCCGTTCGCGGCGAACTGCCGGCCGTCGGCGAAACAGTCACTGTGGTTCTCCCCGACGATCCCCGCGACCTGGTCGAGGATGAGCCCGTCCGCCGTGTGCTCGACGTCGAAGTCCTCGAAGTAACCCGGCATGTACCGAGCGAGCTGCTGGTGCGGCTGATCGAGCTCACCCCAGAGAACGCCGACGCCGGTGAGCGCGCTGAGCGCCGCACCGACGCAGCTGATGAAACCAGTGAGGAAACCCGATGATCGTAACCCTGGTAACGGTGCTACTCATCGTCCTTAGTGCATTCTTCGTCGTGATCGAATTCGCCCTGTTGGGTGCACGCCGCTATCGGCTTGAGGCCGAGGCGGCCAACAACCGTTCAGCGCGTGCCGCGCTGCGGGGTATCAACGAACTCACCATCATGCTTGCGGGTGCCCAGCTGGGCATTACCGCCTGCACGTTTGCTCTCGGCGCGATCACCAAACCGGCTGTTGATGCCTGGCTGGGTCCGGTACTCGCATCCTGGGGCATCCCGGAGGCAATAGCCGGCGGTACAGCGTTTGGGCTGTCCCTCCTGTTTGTGACCTTCCTTCACCTCGTCGTAGGAGAAATGGCGCCCAAGTCGTGGGCCATTGCCCACCCCGAGCGGTCTGCCAAGCTCATCGGACTGCCGTCACGCGGCTTCATTTGGCTCGTCCGGCCTCTGCTGGTCTGGGTCAATGCCATCGCGAACCGCCTCGTCGCTGCCAGCGGTGTCACACCTGTGAACCGGGCTGCGGCCGGCGGGTTGGACGCCGGGTCGATTCGTCACCTGGTCGAGCATTCCGCTGCAACTGGGGCACTCGAGGCGTCCTACCAGACGCAACTGTCGGGTGCGCTGGAACTGGAAAGCCTCACGGTTCGCTCACTCATCGCTTCCGGCGGCGCACCCACGGTGGTGCCGGACACTGCCACGATGGCCGATGTCCAGGAAGCGGCGGCGCGGTCGAAGCACCTCCGCATCCTGGTGCAGGGCGACGCCGGTACTCCTCCCGGGGTGATCCACGTTCGGGACACGCTCCTCGAGCCAGCGGATCGCCAGGTCCGTGAGCTGGCCGGTGCAGCCTTCCTGCTGGAGGCCGATGTTCCGGTCTATGAGGCGTTGGCTCAGATCCGGAGCGCGAGTGTTCAGCTTGCCGCCGTGATGGACGATGGCAAGTTCATCGGCGTCATTACGCTGTCAGATGTCATGCGGCGGGTTCTGCCCATGTCGATGGCTCCCGCGAAGTAGCCCGGACAGGCTGTTGGCCGCTGGAGTCCTAGGACCGATTCATCTCCATCTGGTTCTGGGCTTCGGCGGCCAACTGCTTTAAGGCCAGCTCATCGGCCGCCGAGAAGTCACGCGGACGATCATCGATGATGCACAGCGTGCCGACCGGCCAACCACCGGGGCCACGCAGCGCATATCCTGCATAAAACCTGATGTGCGGTTTCAGTTGCACCAGTGGATTGTTCCGGAATTTGCTGTCCGCCAGCGCATCACGCACCACCATCACCCGTTCGCTGCGAATGGTCTGGTCACAGAAGGAAATCCGGCGCGGGACATTCTCACCGATGGGACCCGTCACCGATTTGATGAACTGGCGGTGCTGGCCGATCAGGGCAATCGAGGCAGAGCTGACACCAAACTGCTCTTGTGCCCGTCGGGTGATCCGGTCGAATCGCTCCTCGGGAGCCGACCCCATCAGCCCGGTCCGATGCAACGACTGTAGCCGCAGCGATTCGGCCTGGTTGACTGGGAACAGGGCAGCCGCCGTCGTCGTCAGGCGTCGCAGCGCTGGATCGGTCAGGCTTTCGAAGCTGCTTTCGGTGGGGACACCTGTGGCGAGGGAAACGTCGTCGGTTGTGTACGCCGCACGGCGCACTGGTGAATCCTTGTCATCGAGCATCTCGTTAATTGCGTGGGAGACCATGTCCCGCTGGAATTGCTCGAGCTGCATCAGGCCGTGAATGTACGCCTTGAACTCGACGATGTCGCAGGTGCCACCGATTTCTGTGTAGTTGTCCCAGACCGCGTTGAGGTCAAGCCCGGACGTCATGACGGCCAGGCGCGTGAACCACTGTTGAAGGTATGGGTCCATAAGGTTGTCTTTCTTCCTGCTCACCGGGAGAGGGCGTCGTAGCCGTCGGCTTCCATGGCGTCCCGCAGGCGGGTCAGCCCTGCCTGGATCCGCGATTTGGCGGTGGGAAGCTTGATCTGTAGCGTCTCAGCGACTTCGACATAGGTCATTCCGCCGTAGTAGGCCAGGCTGATGGCCTCTGCCTGCCGGTCGGTGAGGGATCCAAGACACTTTCTGACGCTCTCTGACATCAGGGTGTGGTGCACCGTTTCTTCCACGCTGTCCGGTCGGACTGCCGCTGACCGCAGGCTGTACGCCGCGTCACGTCCGGCAGAACTTTGCTCGCTACGCACCCGGTCGACGGCGCGCCGGTGAGCGAGGGTCAAAATCCAGCTTTGGGGAGAGCCTCGATCGGCGTCGAACTGGCCCGACGACGCCCACAGCATCAGATACACCTCCTGCACCACTTCCGCCGCAATTGCTGCATTTTGGATCACCCGCAGCACCAGCCCGTAGACCCGTTTGCAGGTCTGCCTGTACAGGGCAGCGAAAGCCTCCTGATCTCCATCAGCGGTGCGGCCGAGAAGGTCTGCCAGGGAGGGACTCTGGACGGCATCCTGCTGGGCGGTAGCCCGAACGGGAGGATCGACCGGACCGAGCCTATTGCTGTGGGACATGAAACCTCACCGTTGAGTCAGTGTGGGGGTCGAGACCGGGCAGCGCGAGAGCTCTGCGGCGCCCCGCACGGACCGAACTATGCCATCCAAACCGCCCGCCCGCAATAGCGGACGGCCCCCGGGGCGCCGTGTGACGTGCAGGGCCGGTTAGGCGAGGGACAGGAACAACTTTTCGAGATCTTTTTTGTCCATGGTGGCGTCGTCGCTGGTAAGACATTGCTCCAGCCCTGTGGCAATGATCGCGAACCCTGCACGGTCCAAAGCCTTCGACACGGCAGCCAACTGGGTGATGACGTCCTTGCAGTCCTTACCCTCCTCGAGCATGCGGGTGACAGCAGCCAATTGGCCCTGCGCGCGCTTGAGGCGGTTGATGACTGGGGTCAGCTCTGAGGTGTCGAGTTGCATGGTCGTCTCCAGGTTGTGGGTGTCGATTCAGCGTACCCCACCGGGTGTTTCCCACCGCACTTGAGAAGCGTACCCAGGCGTCCCTGCTAACCCGTCGGAGCAGCCAATCGGGGCCCCAGATCGCGATACTTGGCGGCCCGCCGGGTCAGGAGGGTGTCAATGGATTCCCCTGCCAGAGACGACAGCTCGTACTCGATAGCTGCTCCCATCCGGAGGCAAAACGCCTTGGCTTCCTCGGCGGCGTCATCGCGCTCGTCCACCAGGTGGTCGACCAGCCCGTTGGCATGTAACGACGCTGCATTGACTCCTTGCGCTTCTGACAGCGCCGGCGCGAACTCGGTGCTCCGGTGCATGATCGCGCTGGCCCCCTCGGGTGGCAGCGGTGACAGCCAGGCGTGGTGGGCGGCGATGGTGCGGTCCGCAGGGAGGAGCGCCAGCGCTCCCCCGCCGGCGCCCTGTCCGAGCAGCACCGAAACCGTTGGTGACTGCAAGCCGATGAGGTCGTAAAGCGATCGGGCGATTTCGCCCGCAAGACCACCCTCCTCCGCCTCTCTGGACAGTGCGGCGCCAGCGGTATCAATCACGGTCAGCAATGGCAGGCCAAGTTCTTCGGCCAGTTTCATGCCTCGTCGCGCCTCGCGCAGCGACGCAGGACCCATTGAGCTTTCCGGTGCCACCCGGGACCTGTTATGGCCCAACACCACGCACGATTGGTGGCCGAAACGGGCAAGCGCCAACTGGAGACCGGGATCCTTTTCGCCCTGGCCAGTGCCGTTGAGCGGCAGTACATCCTGGGCGGCCCAGCTGAGCAGTCTTCGCAGATCGGGGCGACGCCGGTTGCGGGAAATCTCGATGGAGGTCCAGGCGTCCACCGGGGAAGGTACGACGTCGAGGGTCGCCGGAGGTGGCACCGGTGCTGCTGCTTGCTGCGTCAAAACGTTCAGCGCGCGGTCAACGATTTCGGGGAGCAGCTCCGGAGGGACGACCGCATCAATGAGCCCCTTGTCGTACAGGTTCTCGGAGATCTGCACGTTCTCGGGGAACGGGGTGCCATACAGCGCCTCGTAGACCCGCGGGCCAAGGAAGCCGAGCAACGCGCCAGGTTCAGCGACGGTCACGTGGCCGAGGGAGCCCCAGGACGCCATGACGCCGCCGGTGGTCGGGTGGCGCAGATACACCAGGTACGGCAACCGCGCCCGCCGGTGGGTGCGCACGGCAGCCGAAATCTTCACCATCGACAGGAACGCGAGGGTGCCCTCCTGCATCCTGGTGCCGCCGGATGCGGGCCCGGCGAGCAACGGAAGTTCCTCCCGGGTGGCCCGTTCGACTGCCTCGACAATCCGATTGGCGGCCGCCAGCCCGATGGAACCGGCAAGGAACCGGAACTCGGAGACGATCACTGCCACGCGGCGGCCGCGGATCAGGCCCTCGCCGGTGATGACCGACTCGTCCACGCCGCTCTTCTCCCGGGCGGCCTGCAGCTCCCGCTCGTACCCCGCGTCCGGGTGCGGGCCGGGCACAGGTTTATCCCAGGCGGTGAAGGTACCCGGATCAAGAACCACGTCAATCAGTTCCGCTGCCGTGAGATGGCGCACCGGCTGGGTCGTCGTCATGCTATGAGTCCTTCGCCAGCGCGTCGTCCAGCCAGCGCCGGATGTCGGCACCATCCTGGTCCAGCAGCGGAGGCGCGGTGTGGCTTGAGTTGGTGGTCTCCTGCTCGGAGCCATCGAAGAACCGCAACGGGGGGCCGGGGAGGCTGACCTTGCCCAGCAACTGGTGCTCGACGTCGATCAGCAGGCCCTGCGACTTCACCTGCTCCCACTCGTACACCTCATCGAGGGACCGGACCTTGCCCGCCGGAATGCCGGCTTCGTTGAGCTTTGCCAGCAGGGGCTCCGACTCGTACGCGGCGAAAGCCTGTTCGATCTCGCCGATCAGCAGGTCGCGGTTACGCACACGATCACCGTTGCTGGCGAACTCGGCGCGGTCGGCGTCGAGCCCGAAGGTTGTGGCGAACTTTTGCCACAGCTTCTCGCTGCCGACGCTGATCTGGACCTTCCCGGCGTCGCAGTTGAAGAGGCCGTAGGGTGCGATGGACGGGTGATGGTTGCCCTGCGCCTTCGGCACCTCGCCGGCGACAGTGGTCCTGGTGCCCTGGAACGCGTGGACACCGACCAGCGCGGCGAGCAGCGAGGTCCGAACCACCTGGCCCTTGCCGGTTTTTTCCCTTTCCAGCAGTGCCGCCAGGGCGCCGTACGCCCCGTACATCCCGGAGAGGAGGTCAGCGATCGGCACACCGACGCGTTGCGGGTCATCCGGGCTGGGCCCGGTGAGTGACATCAGGCCTGCCTCGCCCTGCAGGATTTGGTCGTACCCGCTCCGGCTGGATTCTGGTCCGTCGTGCCCGAACCCGGTGATGGAGAGGACGACCAGGCGGGGGTTGAGCTGGTGCATTGCTTCGGTCGAGAATCCCAGGCGGTCCAGGACGCCCGGCCGGAAGTTTTCGACGACGACGTCGGCCCGTTCCAGCAGGGCGGTCAGGACCTTCTTCCCGTCGTCGCTCTTCAGATCCAGGGCGATCGATTCCTTGTTCCGGTTACAGGACAGGAAATAGGTGGCCTGCGGGTTGTCCTCGGGCCCCACGAAGGGTGGGCCCCAGCCGCGGGTGTCATCGCCGGAACCGGGGTTCTCCACTTTGATCACGCGGGCACCAAGGTCGGCCAGCATCATTGCAGCGTGGGGTCCGGCCAGGGCGCGGCTAAGGTCCACCACGAGGGTGCCGGCGAGTGGGCCGGACCGCTCTGCGGGGCTGGTAATAACGTCGGTCATGGTGATCTTTTTCCTTTCAGTGGGGTGTCCGGTTCCGGCGTTCAGGGCCTAGAGCCAGCCCGGCACCACGAGGACCAGCCAGGCGACCAGCGGTCCGACGACGACGATGATGCCGCCGTAGGCGAGGATCTGCTTGTAGAAGCGGTCCCTGTCAGTGCCCTCGGGGGCGTTGGCGAGTACCAACGCACCGTTGGTGGAGAACGGGGAAACGTCAACCACGGTGGAGGCGATGGACAGGGCGGCGATGACGCCGATCGCTCCGATTTCACCGGATTCCAGGAACGGGATGGCTAGCGGAATCAGCGCGGCGAGGATCGCCGTGGAGGAGGCGAACGCGGAGACGACTGCACCGATGTAGCAGATCAGCAGGGCAGCGAGCAACGGCATGCCGAGGCTGGCGACACCGTCGGACACGTATTCGATGGTTCCGGCTTCCTGCAGGACACCCACAAAGGTGAGCATGCCGCAGATCAGGAGCACCGTTGACCAGCTGATTTTTTCGACCGCACCCTTTTGGGACCGTGGAGAGATCAAGGCGAGGGCGACGGCGATGGTGATGGCAACGAAGCCGACGTCGACCTTGAAGCCCAGCACCACGACGGCGAGGACGATCAGACCGGCGATGGTGGCGAACTGCGCGAGAGTCTGCTTGTTCTCGGTGCCGACGGCGCCGTCGCTGGCTGGCTTGGCTTTGCCCTTGAGCGAGTCGGTGCCCGACCCGGTACCGCGGAAGTCGACGTCGGCACCCGAGGCGCGAGCGCCCACGCTGGCGTGCATCCGGGCATCGGCTGCGTTTTCGACGAACTGCTCGACCCGGGCGGAGAACAGTTTCCGGCCACCGAGAACCAGGAACAGGACGACGGCGATGAGGAAGTTGAAGATGAGGCTGGAGAGGAAGAGTGCCATGGGACTGTAGTCGAAGCCGGTGTCGGCGACAATGCCGTTGACGATGACGCCGTAGACGGCGATGGGCGAGAAGCCGCCGGCCTGTGCACCGTGCACCACCATCATGCCCATCAGCAGCGGGCTGATCTTGTGCTTGGCCGCGAAACCGAGCGCGACGGGTGCCATGATTGCTACGGCTGCGGGGCCGAGCGCGCCGACGGCGGTGATGACGCCCGTGATGACGAACATGATCCACGGGATCAGGGCCACCCGGCTGCGGACAAGTTTGACCGCTCCGCTGACCAGGAGGTCGATCGTGCCGTTGTTTTGGGCGATCGCAAAGAGATAGGTGACGCCAACCAGGGTGAGGAACAGGCCGCCGGGGAAGTTGGCAATAATGTCATCGGTTTCCATGCCGAGGAAGACTGCACCCAGCAGGAAAGCGCCAACAAAGGCGAGGGCACCCATATTGACGGGCAGCAAGGTAGCGATGAGGAACATCGCTGCCAGGATGATGATTGAGAGGAGTGGGACGGACATAGGTCTTCTTTCGCCAGTGAAAGTGTGATGTGACGCACGTTACCGGCGCACTGGACTAGACTGTTAGACACTGATCCATTTGTCAATTGTGACCTGCTCGCCCCCTAAACTGGCATGACATCTCCCCACTGACGTTGAGGACCGCTGATGAACGCACTGCCCGACCCACGGCAGCTTGGCCGCGCACCCCGGCCACGACTCTATGAGCAGCTGGTCGAGCAGATCCTCGTCTACATCGAGGACGCCCAGCTGGGGCCCGGTGATCTCCTGCCCGCTGAGCGAATCCTTGCCGAACAACTAGGAGTTTCGCGGGCGACACTGGCTCAGGCGCTGGTGGCCCTCGAAGTGCTGGGCGTAATCGATGTGCAGCACGGCACGGGGGCGGTGCTGGTGTATCGGCCGAGTCTGGCAACGGTGATCAGGAAGCTACGTGAGCATCAGACCAGGCTGCCCGAGATCACCGAAGCACGCAGCACCCTCGAAGTGAAGCTGGCCGCCCTTGCCGCTTCCCGGCGGACCGCAGCAGACCTGGCGGCTATTGACGCTGCCCTTGAAGCAATGGCCGCCGAGGTGACGGCGGGCGGTCGGGGCACCCAGGGTGATGAGTCGTTCCATCAGGCGGTCACCTCCGCCGCCCACTCCCCCGTGTTGGCCCAACTGATGGCGTTCATCGCGGAGATGGTATTGGAGACCCGGATCGAGTCACTGAGTCAGCCGGGGCGGCCCGAACAATCACTGAAGTCGCATCGGATCATCGCCGAGGCGATCCGTTCCGGGAACCCGACGGCGGCCGCGGCGGCGATGCAGTCACACATCGATCTGGTCTCTGATGTGGCTTTGCTGAAGTAGTGCTCCCAGCTGCCCCTTCGGATCACGGTACTCGTGACTTTGGGCCCTATCGGGTTGTGGTGCGGTGCAGGACAGTAGGTCTCCTAACCATCGCGCTGGGAGGCCACCATGGAATCGTCAAAACCGATAGCCGTTGCAACCACTGATAATGCTCGTGGTCAGGCGGCGGTGACCTGGGCCGCCGCTCGCGCCGATCGTTATGGAGTGCCGCTGATTATTCTGCACGTCGTTGACGACCGCTGGGTCACCGAGGCGATTCCCTGGACGGAGAGCCTGATGGACAACGGGCAGAAGCTGCTGCAAACCGCGGCGCAACGTGTCCGTGGGAGCACCGGCGTCGACATCACCACCAAGCTGCTGGAGGGCAGTGTCGCTGGGGCGCTCGGCGAATTCTCGGCCAACGCGTCAATGCTGGTGGTTGGCTCCGGCAGCGCCCACCTGGGTGGCACCCTCACGGATAGGGCTCTGCAGATCGCGGCAACCGCCACCTGCCCAGTCGCGGTCATTGGGGATCATGCGGGAACCGGGAAGGGAGTTGTTGTTGGCGTCGACGGTTCGGAGGAATCCACCCAGGCGGTCGCCTTTGCCGCAGCCGAAGCCGACCGGGATGACCAGGAACTAATTGTGGTGTATTCCCTGAACACGCCGAACCATCTCCTGGACAAGGGTCTCCTTTCGCCCAGCCTCGACAAAGCCCTCGAAGAGGAGGAACAGGTCGTGTTGTCTGAAACCGTTTCGGGCGTCCGGGAGGACTACCCGGGGCTTCTCGTGCGAAAGGTGATGGTGACCGACGCCAAACCCGCTGCGGCCCTGGTTCAGACGGCAGCCGGCGCCCACCTACTTGTGATCGGGAGTCGCGGTCGGGGAGGCTTCAGGCGGCTACTGCTGGGCTCCACTGCCCACGGGGTGCTTGGTCATCTGCCCTGTCCCACGGTGATTACCCCGATTCATAAAGTTAAGCATGACGACTAGGCGGCTGGCAGCGGCCAACCCACTCGTTGAAGGGTCTTTGGGCCCTAGGAGTTGGCCGCAGATCGATCTAGGCTCGGGGTCATGACTACCGGCGCTGAAATACCCAGGACCACTACCCTTTCCCCTGAAGAATGCTGGGAACTCTTCCGACGAGGTTCGATCGGCCGGCTAGCAGTCTGGGCCAACGAGCAGCCCGAGATTTTCCCCATCAACTACAGAATCGACGGCGGGGATTTCATCTTTCGGACTGGCCACGGTTCCAAGTTGGCCGCCGCTTTGGGCCAGCGGGTTGCACTGGAGGCGGACGGAGTAGACAAGGAGGGAGTTATCGCCTGGAGTGTCGTTGTTAAAGGTCCCGCGTACAGGCTGGACCGCACTCCGGAGGTGCTCAACTCTGTGGGCCGTCTGCTCGTTCCCTGGGAGGCCGGCAAGAAGGATCATTTTGTTCGAATCGTTCCCGAAAGCATCAGCGGGCGACGGTTCCGAATCGCTGCGCCGCTCGCCTGGGGCGGTCGGTTGGATGACGCTATGCGTGCCGGGCTGGAATAAGCGCCCGTAGGTCGTGCTGCCCTACTGCCCTGTCTGGCGGTTCGAAGCTACTCGTGACTTCTCTGCCTCGGCGATGACCTGGACTGTGCGGAGAAAAGTATCGGGGTTCAGCGAGATTGAGTCGATCCCCTGCTCGACCAGGAACGCCGCGAAATCCTCGTGGTCGCTTGGTCCCTGTCCACAAATGCCGATCTTTATTCCCGCCGCGTGAGCTTTGTCGATGGCACGCGAGATCATCCACTTGACGGCCTCGTCTCGTTCGTCAAACAGTTGTGCCAAATGCTCCGAATCGCGGTCGACGCCAAGGACCAGTTGTGTCAGATCATTGGAACCGATCGAAAACCCGTCAAAGTGCCGGGCGAACTCCGAGGCAAGAATAACGTTTGACGGTATTTCGCACATCATGTAGATCTGTAGTCCTTCGTCCCCCCGGACCAGACCGTTCTCCGCCATTACCTCGATGACCAGCTCTGCTTCGCGGAGCGTGCGGCAGAACGGCACCATCACCAGGACGTTCGCAAAGCCAAGCTGCTCGCGGACCCGCTTGATTGCCCGGCATTCAAGCGCAAATCCTTCCCGGTAGCGCTCGTCATAGTAGCGCGAAGACCCGCGGAACCCCAGCATCGGATTCTCTTCTGCGGTCTCAAAATAGCTTCCACCAATCAGATGGGCGTACTCGTTGCTTTTGAAGTCGCTGAGCCTGACGATGACCGGGCCCGGGTAATAAGGTGCTGCGATTTTTGCGATGCCCCGTGAGAGAACGTCAACGAAGTATTCAAGCAAAGTGTCATGACCGCGGGTGAGCTGCCTGATCTGCGCCATCTCGTCGGGATCAGTCACCAATTCCGGGTGAACAAGTGCCATCGGATGGATACGAATGAGGTTGTTGATAATGAATTCCATCCGTGCCAGGCCAACGCCTGCCGCCGGGAGCCGCCACCATTGGAAGGCAGCGGCGGGGCTGGCGATATTGACCATGACCGCGGTGTTGGTCTCCGGCAGGGCGCCGAGGTCGACTTCCTCCACCTCAAAGGCGAGCGTTCCCTCGTACACTCCCCCATCCTCACCGCCAGCACACGAGATGGTGATCGCCGATCCATCCTCAAGCAGCGAGGTTCCGTTCCCGGTACCCACCACGGCTGGTACGCCTAATTCCCGGCTGACAATCGCCGCATGGCTGGTGGGACCGCCATGATCGGTCACGATCCCCGCCGCCCGTTTCATCACCGGTACCCAATCCGGATCGGTCATCCTGGTGACCAGAATGGCGCCGTCCCGAAACTTGTCGATGTCCTGCGCATCAAGCACAACACAGGCGTCGCCGTGTGCGATTGCCTCGCCAATGGCCGCGCCCGAGAGGAGACGCCGCCCCGACTCCCGCAGGTGATACACGTTGAACGTGGTTTCGCTGCGTTGCGCCTGAACGGTCTCCGGGCGGGCCTGGACCATGAAGAGCTCCCCGGTTGATCCGTCCTTGGCCCACTCCATATCCATCGGCCGCTCGTAATGCTCCTCCACCGAGACAGCCCAGCGGGCCAGCGTCAGGATCTCCAGGTCGGAAAGTACAATCGACTCCCGCTCCAGATCGGTCGTTTCTATCGTCCGCGTGCGTGCGTGCCCACCGCGGCTGTACACCATCTTTCGTTCCTTGGAGCCCACCGTCTTCTCGATGATCGGAACAAAGTGGGGTGTGGCAAGCAACGGCTTGAAGACCTGGTATTTATCCGGGTTGATGCTTCCCTGAACGACAGTCTCTCCCAGGCCCCAGGCTGCGCTGATCACCACGCTGCGCGGAAAACCTGACTCCGTGTCGATGGAAAACATCACCCCCGACGCACCAAGATCCGAACGCACCATCAGCTGCACGCCGATCGACAGGGCGACGCTCACATGGTCGAATCCCTTCATCTCCCGGTAGCTGATCGCCCGATCGGTGAACAACGAGGCGAAACACCGTCTGCAGGCTTCAAGGAGTTCGCGTTCTCCCGAAATGTTCAAAAACGTCTCCTGCTGACCTGCGAAGCTTGCGTCGGGGAGGTCCTCCGCCGTCGCACTGCTGCGCACTGCCACCGAGGCTGACGGCCTGCCGGTCCGGGAAGACAGCGCCCGATAGTGATCAGTGATCTCGGCGGCGATGTCTGCAGGAAATTCGCCTTCCAGTATCAATGCCCGAATGGTCTCTCCTGCTTCCCGCAACGTCGACTCGCCAGCATGATACCGGTTGACCGTGTCACGAATGCCGGGTTCAATGCCGTTGACGGCGATGAAGGCCCGGTAGGCCGACGCAGTAGTGGCGAAACCGTCGGGGACCCGCACACCCGACCCGAGGAGGGAACGCGTGAGCTCGCCGAGTGACGCGTTCTTACCTCCGACCGAAGGCACGTCAGCTATTCCCACGTCTTGCAGCCACACCACGTACACGTCTGCACTCGCTGTTGAAGTCATGGCTCCATCTTGGCGAGCCAGACCCGGCAGAAGCAGAGTCTAAAGTCCCGCCAGCAACCCTGCCTGAATAGGGTCGTAAGGCCCTGTCACCGCTAACTCCCGGCCGACACCCTATTGGAATGAGTGACAATGCACCCCAACCCACAAAAGTTCATACCCTGGAACAACCTGTTGCAGTGGTTCGCGAGCGTGTTCCGATGGACTCGCTCACTGACTTCTTCGGTCGTGCATTCCATCGGGTAATGGCCGCGACCCAGACGCAGGGCACCAACCCTGCCGGTCCACCCTTCGCTCTTTACCATGGGATGCCGAGCGAGACCATCGACGTGGAGGCTGGGTTCCCGATCGCAGGACACTTCGCAGAAGCCGACGGAGTGTCGCAGTCGGTGTTACCCGAGACCGATGCCTTTGAGGCCATCCATGTTGGTCCGTTCGACACCCTTGGCCAAACCTACGAGCTCCTTCAGGCCGCAATTGAGTCGGCGGGCCACACCCCCGCGGATATCGCCTGGGAGTCCTATTTAACTGATCCGGAGGCGGAGCCCGACCCGTCAAAGTGGATCACCAAAGTTGTCTGGCCAGTGGCCTAAGTGGTTCCCTCCCCACCCGAGGATCGCCTCATGAACGTTCTTGTTGCCTACGCCACCAGGCACGGCTCAGTAATTTTGGGCAGTGCAGCCTATCTGACCCGCCGGCTGACATCGGCCAACGATCCCGTGGAACCGTCATGACGGCCGCCAGCCAGCTTCAGAGCGCTCCAATCCTGGGAGTGAACTCCCTGGTGAAGCGCTATGACAACCACACCGTTGTCGACGACGTCTCCTTCCACATTGAAGCCGGCGAAACGTATGGGCTCTTGGGCCCCAACGGCGCAGGTAAAACGACAATCATTTCAATGGTGGCGGGACTGATCCCTGCCGACTCCGGATCGGTCGAACTCATGGGTGCGGTCATGACGCCGACCAGCACCCGGGTAAAAGGACACATTGGGCTGGTCCCCCAGGAACTTGCCATTTACCCGGATCTGACGGCAAGGGAAAATCTGGTGTTCTTTGGCCGGTTGCAAGGGCTGAAGGGGAAGGAGCTCAAACAGCGGACGGACCTGGTCCTGAACCTCATCGGTCTCGGCGACCGTGCACGAGAGCAGACCAAGAAATTCTCCGGTGGGATGAAACGCAGGTTGAACATTGGCATCGGGCTGCTCCACCGGCCCACCCTGCTGATTTTGGATGAGCCGACCGTGGGGGTAGACCCACAGTCGCGCAATTCCATCCTGGAATCCGTTGAAAATCTTGCCTCGGAGGGAATGGCCGTCCTCTACACCACCCACTACATGGAGGAAGCCGAACGACTCTGCGACCGGATCGCGATCATCGATCAGGGCCGGATTCAGGCAGAGGGCACCCGGAATCAGTTGGTCGAACT
This sequence comes from Arthrobacter sp. TMT4-20, assembly GCF_054510775.1. Lineage (NCBI taxonomy): Bacteria > Bacillati > Actinomycetota > Actinomycetes > Micrococcales > Micrococcaceae > Arthrobacter > Arthrobacter sp. TMT4-20. Next base: position 34,029 of record NZ_JBTNDW010000014.1, read on the forward strand.
GACCGGCGGGGTGGACCGCATCGATCTGCGCGGCACCGGTAGCACCAGCGACGCAGCCGCGGCGCTCCGTCAGCTCCCGGGCGTGCAGCAGGTCGATAGTGGCCCCTCAAACCTGCTGTTGACCGTCCACAACGGGCCAGGTCTTTTGGCACCCATCGTGGCCAAAGCCGGAGGCGCGGGAATGGCGCTGACCTCGGTGGAAATCGTCAGGCCCGATCTGGAATCGGTCTTCCTGCACCTCACCGGCAAAGCCCTGCGGGATTGATGTGCGCGGGCTCAGGACCATGGTCTCCAATGACCTCAGGCAGCGGATCCGGGACCGGTCGGTGTTCATCTTCTCCCTCCTCGTTCCGTTGGCCTTGATGGGGGTTCTGAACCTCTCCTTTGGAGGTGGCGGAACGGACAGCGTCGACTTGCAGCCCGCCGTCGTCGTCGCAAGTTCTGAAAACAGCGGCCAGCTCGGGGAAGCGCTCCTCGAGGCCCTCGATACCCTCCCCATGATGGACGTCACCGTCACCAGGGTGGCTGCCGACGAGGTCAGCGGCGAAACAAGGGATACCGGGGCTGAGCTGGGGCTCATCCTGCCGGAAGGGTTCACGACTGCGGTAACTTCCGGCGAGACCTCTACCGTCCAGGTCATCGAAGGTGATGTTGCAAGCATCGAAACCAATGTGCTGATCTCGGTGGTGGACGGGGTGCTTCAGCAGTTCGCTGCGGGCACCGTGACTGCCACGGCAGGCGGTATGGCCGGGCTTCCGGAGGACGAGCTAACCGGCCTGGCGCAACGGACAGCCGCTGGCCCGGCCGCCTTGACCCTTTCGGAAGGCCAGGCATCCGCCGAGCAACTGTCACTCAGCGGCTCACTAGTGGCTGGCCAGACCGGTTTGTTCCTGTTGTTCACCGTCGGGTTTGGTGTTCTGGGACTGCTGGCGGAGCGGGAAGGTGGCACCCTGACCAGGCTACGGTCAGCTCCCGTCGCTCCCGGTACCATCATCTGGGCGAAGGCCCTGGTCGGGTTCATTCTGGGGGTGGTTGCCTCGTCCATCCTGCTGACGGTCGGTAGCCTGTTGTTTGACGTCTCGTTTGGGTCCCCGGCTGTGGTGGGGCTCCTGATCCTGGCGGTTGCGGCGGCGGCAACGAGCCTGACCTTTGTCGTCGCGAAACTCGTGCGAAGCGCCGAACAGGCGAATGTCGCCCAATCGATCCTGGCCATGGTGCTGGGAGTCGCAGGCGGAGCCTTTTTTCCTTTGCAGACCTCAGGGATTGTCGCGACACTGATGGACTTTAACCCTATTTCAGCGTTCATTCGCGGACTCGGCATCACCTCCGGAGGCGGTGGGGTGGCGGACGTCGCTGTCCCCCTGGCGATCATGCTGGGATTTGCAGTCCTTGCCACCGTGATATCGCGCCTGCTGCCGGACCGGGGTGCCCGCTTGTGAAACACATCATGGGAATTGCCCTGGTAGAGGTTCAACGTTTCCTCCGGGACAGGTCGAACATCTTTTTTGTCTTCATTTTTCCTTTGCTCCTCATTCTGTTGCTCGGCTCCCAATTCGGGGCCAATAGCGGACGGTCCCAGGTGGCGCTGTCGGGCGGGTCCGGTACTGCCCTGGAAAGTGCTTTGAAGGTTCAGCTGGAAGAAGATGGCCTCCAGGTGTCGTTTGCCGGTGAGGAAACGGTGAAACAGCAGCTGGGCCGTGCCCGAATCGACGTCGGCATTTTCATCAGCGATGACGACGCCGCGGACTACTCCGCGGGTCAGGAGGCCGACCTCGAGGTGATATCAGCGTCGCAGGCCTCGGCACAGGCCGTACTGCAGGAGGTGCGGACGTCAGTCCAGACGGTCAGCACAGCACAGCTACAGCGATCGCTCCTCCAGGAAGCGGGCGTCAGCGCGGCCGAGGCGACCACCGCCCTGGAGCGGGCGGAAACTTCTGTGGTACCCCCCGGACTGGAAATCGTGGACACCGACGACGTATCGCAGGAATTTTTGGGCTTGGGACGGTTCGATCTGGGCGCCACCCAGCAACTTCTGCTATTCGTGTTCCTGAGTTCCCTCACCGGAGCTGCGACCCTAATCAACGCGCGGCGTCTCGGGGTGATCTCCCGTGTAATGGCCGCCCCCGTGACAAGCTGGCAGGCTGTGGCGGGGCAGGCTCTGGGACGGTTCGGCATTGCGGTTGTCCAGGGTGCGTACATCATGGTTGGCACAGCTGTGCTGTTTGGGGTCCAGTGGGGCGATCCCTGGTTGGCAGGACTGGTTCTAGCGTTCTTCTGCGCGGTCTCCGCTGCTGCAGCGATGGTGATCGGCTCGGTCATGGATAACGACAGCGCCGCGTCGGGAGTGGGAGTGGGCCTCGGTCTCGTGGTGGCGGGCCTGGGCGGTTCGATGGTGCCCCCGGAGTTCTTCTCCGACACCCTCCAAACAGTGTCCCGTCTGACCCCTCACCGGTGGGCTTATGACGCCTTCGCTGAGATCCAACGTCATGAGGGCACGTTGACCGATATTCTTCCGCAGCTTGCGGTGCTCGCAGGGATGGCTGTGGCTTTGCTGACCCTCGGCTCCTTCCTCCTGCGGCGCAGCCTCAGCAGGGCGCTCTAGATCTGACGCGCGTGCGCGATGTTCCGGGCGTAGGCCCAGACAGCAAGGAGGATCAGCGGCACATGAATTGCGGGCAGGTTGTGGGCGAACCACCGGGGCAGGTAAATATCAGTCACTGAACCGGTGGAATCGCCGAGGCGTTGGGCCAGTGGGGTGAGCGGACAATGAAACCCGTTGCCGGCAAAAACAACAATCTCGCTGCCGACAACGGCTGCAGCGACTCCCGCCCGCTGGTCTGTCCTTCCCCGTAACCCGGAGTAAAGCAGGTAAACCATGCATGCTTCGATGGAGAACCAAGCGGCGGTATGGAAGGACTTGACCGCCCGTAAGGCCCGCTGGTGTTCAGCCATGGGTAGCTCCTCTCGTGTTCATGACCTCCAGAGTGCACTCATCTGCCGCCAAGTGTCAGAGTCCAAGGGCCTGTCCGCACAGCTGCCCTATGCTTGGACCATGGACTTCCTTCGCCTTCTGCTCGTCTTTCTCCACATTCTCGGTACGGCCGCCATCGTGGGCGGCTGGTTGGCCACCTTCAAGCACCCCACCGTCACGCAGTGGCAGTGGATCGGCGCCCTCACCCAACTGGTCACGGGCCTGCTGCTGGTGGGTCTCGCTGAGATGGGCGACGGCGACGGCCCGAACCACGCCAAAATAGCCGTCAAGCTGGTCCTGACCATCGGCGTGGTTGTCGCCGCGTTCATCGGCCGCCGTAAGGCCAAGTCCGGACACGACGTCGCCAAGGGACTGGCGCACGGCGTCGGCGGTCTTGCACTGATTAACGTCGCGGTAGCAGTCTTCTGGAGCTAGCCCGCGTCAGTGGCGGGCGAGGGGACGCGCTGGGCCATCAGTTCCGCTTCGAGACGCGCTATGTCGTTTCGATGACAGAGTTCCGTGCCGGGCGTCATCGCTGCAGCGCTTCCGGCAGCTAGGGCTGTCAGGAAGGCGCTATCAACGGGTGAGCCCTGCGCAAGTCGGAGAACAAATGCCCCGAGAAAACTGTCGCCTGCTCCCACCGTGCTGACGACCTGCACTGACGGGGCCGGTAGCCGGATGGTGCCGGCCTCGGATGCAAGCACTGCCCCGGCATGGCCGAGGGTAAGTGCGACATATTCCGCTGCCCGGTTGGCGACCAGGCCAGTCGCCGCCTCGATCTGAGCCTGCTCAGTGTCAAGCGCCCGGCCGAGATGAGTCGCCAGCTCCCGCCGGCTGGGCTTGACCAGAAACACCCCTTCTGCCAGCGCCTCGGACAGTGCTGCACCCGAGGCATCCACGACACAGCGGGCGCCGACCTTCCTGGCCAGGCGCGCCACCCGGGCATAAAAATCGTCCGGCACCCCGGGAGGGAGGCTTCCGCTGGCTATGACATACCCTTCCGGCAGAATCGCCTCCGAAACGAGCGCGAGACAGGCTCGCCACTCGGATTTGCTGAGCTCTGGGCCTTCGAGCACAAACCGGAATTGGGCGCCCGTCCCCGTCTCGTCGACGGTGAAACTTTCGCGGGTACTTCCTTTGATGGGTGCAACGAGGACCGGGATCCGCTCGGCTTCGATGAGGCGACGATATGCCTCCCCGGTTGGACCGCCGGCCGTGCATACGGCGAGCACCTGTCCGCCGAGTCGCTGGATAACCCTTGCCGCGTTCATTCCTCCGCCGCCCGGTTCCAGTCGGCTCGCGGAGCACCGAAGTTTGTGACCACCGATGACCTGGTCAGTGGACGTGTAAACGTCCAACGCAGGGTTCACCGTCAAACTAAGAATCGGTTTGGGATGCCGCGGCGTGGGCGCCCGTTGAGAGTCTCCAGAGTCGGAGCTGGCCGCTTTGCCATTCATTGAGTACTACCCCCTGCGGTGGGTTTACGCCCAACTTACTCCCTGGTCAGTGCTACGTCACGAGGTGCCATTTTGCCGGCATTTTGGTTCGAATGTTTGTTCGAGAGAGTTGTCCACATAGGCCCCGTAATTCTCCGCAGTGTCGGAGCGGTTTGGGACAATGGAGGTATGGACGGTAGCAGGGCTCCATCGTTGACTGAGAAGGAACTTCCCTTCCCGGCAACGGCCCCGCGCGGCCCGTCACGCCTGGGCAATACCGCTGATCACAGTACCGCTGATGGCAATACCGCTGATGGCAGCGCTGGCCCAGATGCTGGCACGCGTGCCTTGCTCGACGCCCTCACGGCACTGAGGCCAGCCACGAACCCGGCCGGGATGATCGACCAGCTCCGCGGCCTGGAGGACCTCAAATCCGCCATCGCCGGAGTACAAGCCCAGATCGCGGTTGCCTTCGACCGCTCTGAACGCCACCACCAGGCCCAGACCGGGGTGCCAACCGCGGAGCAGGGCAAAAGTATCGGCGCGCAGGTCGCGTTGGCCCGACGGGAATCACCCTCCCGCGGCAACCGGCTCCTGGGCCTCGCCCAAGCCCTGGTCACCGAGATGCCCCACACCCTGGCTGCCCTACACACCGGCCAGCTCAACGAATGGCGAGCCACCCTGTTAGTGAAAGAGACAGCATGCCTCTCCAGCGCCGACCGGACCGCCGTCGACGAGGAACTCAGCCCCGACACCGGGACCTTCACCGGGTGCGGGGACAGAACCATCATCGCCGCGGCCCGGACCGCCGCCTACCGTCGGGACCCCCGCTCCGTGGTCAACCGCGCCGCCCACGCAGCCAACGAACGATTCGTCAGCATCCGCCCAGCACCAGACACCATGGCCTACCTCACCGCCCTGCTCCCAGTGAAGGAAGCCGTCACCGCCTACACGGCACTATCCCGGCACGCCGATACCGCCAGGGCGACCGGGGACACCCGATCCCGAGGCCAACTCATGGCAGACACCCTCGTCGAACGCACCACCGGGGTACCCGGGGGTGTCTCCCGCGTCGAACTGCAAGTGATCATCACCGACCGCGCCCTCCTCCAAGGTGACAGCGAACCGGCCAGAATCCCCGGCTACGGCATCGTCCCCTCGTCCTGGGCAAGAGAGCTCATCAACCCCGTTGGCAGTGACCCTGCTGACGCTGAGCGGCAGGCCTTCGACGTCTGGGTCCGGCGCCTCTACACCGCACCAACAAGCGGTGATCTGGTCGCCCTGGACTCCAAAGCGCGGCTCTTCACCCCGGCGCAACGCCGGTTCATCACCGCAAGGGACCACACCTGCCGCACCCCGTACTGCGACGCGCCAATCCGACACTACGACCACATCATCCCCTGGCACCAAAGCGGCCGGACGTCGATCACCAACGGCGCCGGACTCTGCGAAGCCTGCAACCACACCAAAGAACAACCCGGCTGGAAAGCCCACCCACGCCCAGGCCCCAGACACACCCTCCGAATCACCACTCCGACCGGACACAGGTACACATCCACCGCCCCACCCCTGCCCGGCGCCCGGTACCGGATCTGACCCTGCGGGGTCTTTGTCTTCCCAGTAGTCTTGGCAGTCACACGATGCAATGGGTCATGAGGAAGAGGAACCCGCGATGACGGAGACGACAACAGACGAGGTACTTGCCGAGCTGGCCTCCCTCGAGGATCCCGGAATCAGAGTGGTGAATGCGAGGCACGGGGACGATCACGGAGTAAATCTGGGGAAGCTGCGCGCCGTAGCCAAGCGTTTGAAGACTCAGCACGACCTTGCAGTGAGCCTCTGGGCAACCGGTGATACAGCTGCGAGGTTGGTCGCGCTTCTGATCTGCCGTCCGAAGGCTTTCGAGCGTGACGAGCTGGACTCGATGCTTAGGGAAGCTCGTGCACCCAAAGTGCATGACTGGCTCGTCAACTATGTGGTGAAGAAGAGCTCGTTCGCCGAAGATTTACGGATCGCCTGGTTTGCCGACCCGAGTCCCGTCGTGGCGGCTGCCGGTTGGGCACTGACTTCGGAACGAGTGATCAAGAGTCCCGATGGCCTGGATCTTCAGGCCCTGCTCGATGTTATTGAAGCAGAGATGAAGGACGCCCCGGATCGGCTTCAGTGGGCGATGAACCACTGTCTGGCCATGATTGGGATTGAACACGTCGAGCATCGTGCTCGAGCGCTTGATATCGGTGAGCGCCTTCAGGTCCTCAAGGACTACCCGACTCCCCCAAACTGCACCTCACCGTTCGCGCCGAGCTGGATCAACGAGATGGTGAGCCGGCAGGGCACCAAGGAAACTGGGTAAGCATGCGGATCGTCTCCTGGGACTGCGGTCACGAAACAAATCTTTCCTCGCCGCCTCCCTCCGGCACGCCGCGCACACATGGTGGGAGCATTGCATTCACGGTGACCACGCTTCAGCCGATGCATAAACGCTCTCAGGCGTGAACACCATGAAACAGGCGGGGCAGACGTGGGGAGGTATCCCGGATAGGCTGTGAATACGGCCTTAATCGTGGTCTCTATATTAGGAGTAACGATGCGCGCACTTGTGGTCTACGAGTCTCTGTGGGGCAATACCGAGAAGGTAGCGCGAGCCATCGGCGCCAGACTTGCCGTCAATGCCGACGTTGAGGTGCTTGACTCGGATGCAGCACCAACGTTAGTTGATGGATACGACTTGTTGGTGGTTGGTGGCCCGACGCACGCTTTCTCTATGACCCGCGCATCCACCCGAGCTGACGCCGTCAAGTCCCACTCGGCCCCGCATGAGCCGGCCCGTGGCATCCGGGATTGGCTCAACCAAGTCGAACGGCCCAGTACTGAGATCCCCGCCTTCGCGTTCGATACCCGGGTCGACAAACCGAGACTCCCCGGTTCCGCGGCAAAGGCGGCGAGACACGAGTTGCGCTCACTTGGATTCGACACACAAGTCAAGCAGCAAACCTTCCGCGTCCATGGCTACGAAGGGCCCCTCCTGGACGGTGAGATCGAACGCGCAACGGAGTGGGCAGGCGATCTGCTTGCGCGGCTTGGCGCTCCATAAGGCACACGGAGTACCTCCTGTAGGCCGGATGAACAATTTTCGAAGCCCCTTCCGTCCTGCTGGACCCACGAGTTTAGTAGGCTCCATCTACCGGACGGCCTGCGGGTTCCGGGGGCCGAGTTTGGTCTGCAAGCACTGAGGAGGTCACCGTGTCAGTTCTCCTTTTCGCACCGGTCACGTTCAATCTGGCTGAAACAACCCGCATGATCGAGGTTGCAAAAGCACTTCGCGATCGTCATGAGTGCGTCTTCCTGGGGTACGAACCGGACTTCTCTCTTTTCATCATCGACGCTGGGTTTACCTTCCATCAATTGCAGCCGGTCTGGAATGAGCTAGAAAAAGCTCGGGCGCTGGCGCTGGATCAAGGCCGAGGGGTGCGCAACCCGTTCACCGTTGATTTGGTGCGCCGCCGGGTGGCGGCGGAACGCCGCCTGATTCGTGAGACCGCAGCTGTAGCCGTGGTGCACGGCACCAACGTCACCTCTCTGATCTCTGCACGCGCCGAAGGGATTCCTCTCTTCTACCCGGTACCGTTTGCACTGACACGTCCTCATGTTGAGCAGACCAAACACGGCCTCTTCGCTATCCCAGGGTGGGTAGAGCCGGTGGTAATGCCTGCATTCAGGGCTCTATACAACACTGCTCCCCTGGTCCCACGCGCCTTCAAAATCGCGGCCCGGGAAAACTCAGTGCGCCCGCTTCGCAGCATGGCGTCGATGTTCGAGGCAGACTACAACCTGCTCACCGTTATGCCATGGGAACTGGAGGGCTATTCGTTGCCATCCAACTATGAGAGGGTCGGGCCCATCTTCGCGCACCTGCCCGGGGAGTTGCCCGACGTCGTTCACGATCTTGCGTCCTCTCCCCGGCCGCTGGTCTACCTTGCGCTCGGGTCTTCAGCAAGCAGACGTCTGGCTCTGGGTACCCTTCGATCCCTGGGTAAACTACCCATCAACGTCGTCGCACCTGTGGCCCATTACCTTACTGATGGCGACCGCAAGGAGGTACCCGCCAATGTGACAGTGACCGGTCTGCTGCCGGCTCACCGGCTAGGGGGATTGGTGGATGCGGCAGTCCTTCATGGTGGTCAAGGGACTGTGCAGACGGCATGCGCCACAGGAGTCCCCTTCGTGGGGATGGGATTGCAGCCGGAGCAGAGGTGGAATGTTGCCGTATGTGAACGCCGTGGCAACGCGATAGCTTTACGACCCCGCCAGGTCGGCACTCCTACCTTCGCGCGGTCGGTTCGAACTGCCATCGAAGATTCGGGTATGCGCGATGCCGCGACCCGCACCCAACTGGCCTACGCGTGCGAAAACGGTGCGATCGCCGCGGCGTCCGCGATCGAACGCGTTCTGGCCGCTCCCAACCCCCGGGACTTCGAAGCTCCTTGAGTCTTCATCTGCCCTCCCATCCGTCATCAGTCCCGATGGGAACTATCGGATTGGTTCTGCATCCTGCCCCACACAACTTGTGCTTCCTGGTGCTGGAAGGATTGGCACCAGGTGTGGCACTGCGATCTAAGGGAGCGAGCCCAGGCACCATATCCAGGCACCAGCGTAGCGGACGTCTTCGCCATCTCTTGATCGATCCCGAAGGCTAACCCGACGGACCAAAGGGACCAAAGGGACCATGCGTAGCCTCAGTCTTCGTCAAGCGCTTTCGGTCAGCATGCCTTGAGGGTGACGATCCCCCGGATGTCGTTCGAGCCATCCCTCGAGTCCGTCGAGGAGGAGGTCGAGGCCGAGCGGAAACTCGTCGCCATAGGAGTAGCCCGGTTGAAGCACATGCTCCGCCGTCAGCTCGGCGAGGTACGGGTAATCGTTGACGGGAAGTTGGGCGAGCATGGCGTGCGCCATGGCAGCCGTCTCTTCCTGAGTGTGAAACGGCAGGTTCTTCTCCTGCATCGCGAAGCCGTAGATGTAGCTGTCCAATGCCGAGAACGCGTGGGCTGCCATTGTGATGGAGAATCCCGCGTTCCGCAACGTGCCGATCACCCGGTCGTGATGCCGCAGCGTGGCTGGCCCCGGATTGGTCCCTGAGTCCTTCAAACCGGTGGCCCATGGGTGGCGTGAGAGCGTGTCGCGGAATGAGACCGATCGCTTGCGGATCGCCGTCTTCCAATCGTCGCTGTGCAAAGGCAGTTCGATCTCGTTGAACACGGCGTCGACCATAGCATTGAGCAGGTCTTCTTTGTTCGCGACGTGGTTGTAAAGCGACATCGCTTCCACCCCAAGTTCTTCCCCGAGCCTGCGCATCGTCAGTGATTCGATGCCCGAGTCATCGGCAAGCGCAATTGCTGCGCCCAGCACCAGCTCGCGGTTCAGGCGGCCGCGTGATGCCGCCTCGGTCTTGGTCGAGAGTCTCGCCATAATTTCTCCGTTCTGGTCTATTGACAACCTTACCATGTAGGCGTACTTTACTTACACCATCAGCTTACAACGTAAGGATATCAAAATGAACCGCACCTCGCTCGACTCGAGCAAGACCGACGTCGCGCAACGCCCGATGAACTTCACCACCTGGTCGCTACGAACTGCGGCCTTTGTGGCCGGACTCGGACTCGCGATCATGGCGGTGCTGGCTGGTTTCGCCAACTTCGGCGCGATTGTTCCCCTGATCGCTCGCGGTGATGCCGAACAGACCGCACAGAACGTCTCCGGCGCCCCGCTCCTGTTCTTCGCGGGTGTCGTCGGCTTTTTCATCGTGGCCCTGCTCGACATCATCGTGGCGGGGGCGTTCTACACACTGTTCCGGCCGGTGAGCCGTCGGGTCTCGGCGGCGGCCGCCTGGATGAGATCGGTGTACGCGGTCTTGTTGGTGATTGCGCTCAGTCAACTCGTGATCGGGTTCTCGCTCCTCGGCGATCCCGAAGCCGCCCTCCCGGTGCTGGAGTCGTTCAACACCATCTGGGTCATCAGCCAGGGCCTGTTCGGCATTTCCCTTCTGCTGGTCGGCTATCTGGCCTTCCGATCGGGTTTCGTGCCAAAGGTCTTCGGCATTCTGCTGGCCATCGCAGGCATCGGATACCTGGCCGATGCCGTCGGTGTGGCCGTTATCCCCGACTTCTCTGCCGTATTCGCCCAGTTCATGTTCGTGGGCGAGGTAGCGATTATCTTCTGGCTACTCATCGCTGGCCGCCGGCTGCCCGCCAACTGAACCGTCGACTGCCAAGGAGAAGACCATGGACAATCCCGGCACCGGAAACTTCCCCAGGTCCTAGCCACCCCTAACTCAGGAGAACCGCATGCAGGCAATCACAAGCCGCTCCTACGGCACGCCAGAAGTCGTCCACGTTGAAGAGATTGATACACCGGTCCCCAGAAAAGGGGAGGTATTGATCCGCAACTATGCAACCGTAGTCTCACAGGCGGAATCTACCGCACGCAACGGCAAGGACCCCCTTGCTAGGCTCTACTTCGGTTTAGCACGGCCGCGCTTTCCGGTCCTGGGAACTGGCTTTGCCGGTGAAATTCAGTCAATAGGAAGCGCTGTAACCAAGTTTCGTGTTGGTGATCAGGTCACAGGATCAGCGGGACCAACCCTCGGTGCCCATGCCGAGTACGTCACGGTTTCCGAAAACGGGATCATCGCGTTGAAGCCTGCCAGCCTGGTACCGACGGACGCCGTGGCAGTCCTGGATGGTGCACTCACCGCCTTGCCCTTTCTAAGAGACGCCGCCAGCCTGAAGTCCGGTCAGTCGATATTGATCAACGGCGCCTCCGGCGCGGTGGGTACGGCGGCCGTTCAGCTCGCCAAGCATTTCGGGGCAGTTGTCACCGGGGTCTGCAGCACGGCAAACCTTGATCTGGTGAAATCCCTAGGTGCCGACACAGTGATCGATTACACCGCACAGGACTTCACAGAGCTGGGCCAGGTCTATGACGTTGTCTTTGATGCGGTAGGCAAAAGCTCATACACCCGCAGCCGGAAGCTTCTGAAGCCCGGCGGCATCTACCTGACGACCGTGCCCTCCTTACCGATTTTGATGTGGATGCTGGTGACTCGCATCTTCGGCAAACCCCGGGCAAAAATCGCGTTCACCGGGCTTCGAAGAGCCAAAGCGATGGCTCTGGATGTGAAGTTCATCAGCCATCTGGCGGCATCGGGACACTATGTCCCGGTTATCGACCGAACCTACAACCTGAAGGAAGCCGCCTCCGCGCATGCCCGTGTGCAATCAGGGCGCAAGAAAGGCAGCGTCGTCCTCACCCTGCATGACCCCGGTGAATAGCGGCCTCCGCGGCAGCGGCACTGTTCTTTCCCTGACACCCAGAAACCCTGACCCGGAACATCGCGTCCCCGTCGTTTACCGAACGCATCATCTGAGTCCCGGTAACCATCTTGCTGGTGATAACACGCTGGGCTCTTCTGTCTTCTCGAAGAGGGCAGGAAAAAGGCCCGAACCCGCGAGTTTTCGCAGATCCGGGCCTCTGACCAGACTTTCAGCAGGGACTTCGAAAATAAACTCCTAGAAGTCCCAGTCATCGTCCTCGGTGTTGACTGCCTTGCCGATGACGTAGGACGAACCCGAACCCGAGAAGAAGTCGTGGTTCTCGTCGGCATTCGGCGACAGCGCCGACAGGATCGCAGGGTTCACGTCAGTGACCGACGCCGGGAACATCGCCTCGTAGCCGAGGTTCATCAACGCCTTGTTGGCGTTGTAGTGCAGGAACTTCTTGACGTCCTCCGCCAGCCCGACGGAGTCGTACAGATCATGGGTGTACTGGACCTCGTTCTCGTACAGCTCGAACAACAGCTCAAACGTGTAGTCCTTGATCTCCTGCTTCCGCTCAGCCGACTCCTTTTCAAGACCCTTCTGGAACTTGTAGCCGATGTAGTAGCCGTGAACAGCTTCATCGCGGATGATCAGACGGATCAGGTCAGCCGTGTTGGTCAGCTTCGCCCGTGACGACCAGTACATCGGCAGGTAGAAACCTGAGTAGAAGAGGAAGCTCTCGAGCAGCGTCGACGCCACCTTGCGCTTCAGGGGATCGTCACCACGGTAGTAGTTCATGACAATCTCAGCCTTGCGCTGCAAATTCTCATTCTCAGTCGACCAACGGAAAGCCTCGTCGATTTCCTTGGTGGAAGCCAGCGTCGAGAAGATCGACGAATAGCTCTTGGCGTGCACCGACTCCATGAACGCGATGTTCGTGTACACGGCCTCCTCATGAGGAGTGATCGCATCGGGAATCAGGCTGACAGCGCCAACCGTGCCCTGGATCGTATCCAGCAGGGTCAAACCGGTGAACACCCGCATGGTGAGCTGCTGCTCGTCAGGAGTCAGCGTCGCCCACGACTGAACATCGTTGGACAACGGCACCTTCTCGGGCAGCCAAAAGTTGTTGACCAGACGGTTCCAGACATCCACGTCCTTGTCGTCCTGGATGCGGTTCCAGTTGATTGCCTCAACGTGGCTGAGCAGCTTGACCTTCTCGGTCATGTCATCCCCTAAATGGTGGGTTAGTTCTTAGTTAAAGCGTACGACGGCGGGCGGGCACCCGCCGTCGTACTGGTAGTCAGCAGCGGCTGCCTACAACATGCAGCTGACGCAGCCCTCTACCTCGGTCCCTTCCAGCGCAAGCTGGCGGAGACGGATGTAGTAAATGGTCTTGATGCCCTTCTTCCAGGCGTAAATCTGGGCCTTGTTGATGTCCCGCGTGGTGGCGGTGTCCTTGAAGAACAACGTCAACGACAGGCCCTGATCCACGTGCTGCGTGGCAGCTGCGTAGGTGTCAATGACCTTTTCGAAACCCAACTCATACGCATCCTCGTAGTACTCGAGGTTGTCGTTCGTCAGGTATGGCGCCGGATAGTACACGCGGCCCAGCTTGCCTTCCTTGCGGATCTCGATCTTCGACGCCACCGGGTGGATCGACGAGGTGGAGTTGTTGATGTAGCTGATCGAACCGGTGGGTGGAACGGCCTGCAGGTTCTGGTTGTAGATGCCGTGCTCCATGACCGAAGCCTTCAGAGCACTCCAGTCCTCCTGGGTAGGAATGTGGATGTTCGTGAACAGCTCGGCAACCTTCTCTGTCTGCGGAACCCAGGCCTGGTTGGTGTACTTGTCGAAGAACTCGCCGCTGGCGTACTTGGACTTCTCAAAGCCACCGAATGTGGTGCCGGTCTGGATGGCCAGCAGGTTCGATGCCCGCAACGCGTGGTAGACCACCGAATAGAAGTAGATATTGGTGAAGTCCAGGCCCTCTTCGGAACCGTAGTGCACCCGCTCGCGTGCCAGATAACCGTGCAGGTTCATCTGGCCGAGGCCAATCGCGTGGCTCTGGTCATTGCCGCGGGCAATCGACGGAACCGAGACGATGTTGGACATGTCAGACACAGCCGACAGCGACCGGATGGCCGTTTCGATGGTCAGACCGAAGTCCGGCGAATCCATGGTCTTCGCAATGTTCAGCGAACCCAGGTTGCAGGAGATGTCCTTGCCGGTCTCGTCGTAGGACAGGTCATCGTGGTACGTGGTGGGCTGTGAGACCTGAAGGATCTCGGAGCACAGGTTGGACATGATGATCTTGCCGTCGATCGGGTTGGCCCGGTTCACCGTGTCCTCGAACATGATGTAGGGGTAGCCGGACTCGAACTGGATCTCCGCGAGGGTCTGGAAGAAGTCGCGAGCCTTGATCTTGGTCTTCTTGATCCGGGCGTCGTCCACCATTTCGTAGTACTTCTCGGTGACCGAAACGTCGGAGAACGGCATGCCGTACACCTTTTCGACGTCGTAGGGCGAGAACAGGTACATGTCCTCATCCTTCTTGGCCAGCTCGAAGGTGATGTCAGGGATCACCACGCCGAGCGACAGGGTCTTGATCCGGATCTTCTCGTCAGCGTTCTCACGCTTGGTGTCGAGGAAGCGGTAGATGTCAGGGTGGTGCGCGTGCAGGTACACAGCCCCGGCACCCTGGCGGGCACCCAGCTGGTTGGCGTAGGAGAAGCTGTCCTCAAGAAGCTTCATCACTGGGATGACGCCCGATGACTGGTTTTCGATCTGCTTGATTGGTGCACCAACCTCGCGGATGTTGGTCAGCGCGAACGCCACACCGCCGCCACGCTTGGACAGCTGCAGCGCCGAGTTGATGGACCGGCCGATCGACTCCATGTTGTCTTCGATGCGGAGCAGGAAGCAGGAGACCAGCTCACCGCGCTGGCGCTTGCCAGCGTTGAGGAAGGTGGGGGTGGCCGGCTGGAAACGGCCCTCGATGATCTCGTCAACCATCTGCAGCGCCAACTGCTGGTCGCCGCGGGCCAGGTGGAGTGCCACCATGCAGACGCGGTCTTCGTAGCGCTCCAGGAATCGCTTGCCGTCAAACGTCTTGAGCGTGTACGAGGTGTAGAACTTGAAGGCGCCGAGGAAGGTCTCGAAGCGGAACTTCTTGCTGTACGCGCGCTTGTAGAGGTCGCGGATGAAGTTCATTGAGTACTGGTCAAGGGTTTCCCGCTCGTAGTACTCGTTCTTCACGAGGTAGTCGAGCTTTTCCTCAAGATCGTGGAAGAACACGGTGTTGTTGTTGACGTGCTGCAGGAAGTACTGGTGTGCAGCCTCGCGATCGGCCTCAAACTGGATCTCTCCGTTGGGGCCGTAGAGGTTCAGCATTGCATTGAGCTCGTGATAGCCCATGCCGTGGAACCGCTCTAGCGCAGGTGCGGCGGTGCCGCCTGCTCCCTTTGTCTCTGTCTCTGCAACAGTCATATCCAAAACGCTTCCAATCCTTGGGCTACGCGGTCAACGTCCTCAGACGTTCCCATCAATTCAAATCTGTATAGAACAGGTACTCCACATTTGGCTGCGATGATGTCCGCCGCCAAGCAGTAGGTCTCCCCGAAGTTCGTGTTTCCGGCGCCGATAACGCCTCGGATCAAGGATCGATTTCCCTCGTCGTTGAGGAACTTGATCACCTGCTTGGGCACTGCGCCCCGCCCGGAAATTCCCCCATAGGTGGGAAGGACCAGTACATACGGCTGCAGTGCCCTAAGAGTCGGATCTCGCGTCAGTAGCGGCATTCGTGCTGAGACCGTGCCCATTGCCGCGTCCAACTTCTGGACGAAACGGTGGGTGTTGTCCGAAGACGACGAGAAATAAATCAGTCGGGCATTGGTCACCCCGCCCGGCTCGCTGGGAGCCGCTGCGGCGGGTGTAGTGTCCATTGCTGCGAGGGTCATGAGGTGAATGCTTCCCGACGACGGCGCGCTGGCCGCCCGTTCCACGGAAGATCCGTTTCCTGTCAGATCAGGCGACCGAGCTGACCGATGCCTGGCCGAGTTCTGCCAGTTCGTTGATCTTGTCTGGCCGGAAACCCGACCAGTGATCCTGCTCAGTGATGACTACTGGAGCCTGCATGTAGCCCAATGCGCGGACACGCTCCAAAGCGGCTGGATCCTGTGAGATATCCACGCTCTGGTAGGTGATGCCCTTCTTGTCCAATGCCCGGTACGTGGCGTTGCACTGTACGCATGCTGGCTTGGTGTAAACCGTGACGGTCATAGTCCCTCTCCCCTTGTAATTCTTAGCTTGTTATCGACGCATATTCAGGAATTGGAGGGCTTCAAAAGTGGGCTTCCCGATGGTGTTCCGGGCTGCTCCGCCTATGCCTACCTTGCCAGCGGTTCGATATATAAATACTACATCTAGTGCAAACCGATGGATGCGACCCCAAGATGATGTATTACAAGTATGTCATTCATCGGCTGGTTCGTCCACAGACAATCCACAAGTGAACCCCCTGGAAATGTGCGGAAACCGGCCAATCCCAGAGCGTCGTCCACACCCCTGTGGAGTACTTGCACACAGGCAAAATACTTCTGTGTCGTGAGTTGTCGGCGTGTCGCGGTTGCCCAGGCACTACGACGCCGCACCCGCCACTGCTGTGCAAAGGGTCCAGTTGCGCAAAGGGGCTAGTTGCGCAAAGGTTCCAGCCATGAGTTTCCAGCCGCGTGAAGTTGACAGCCCCGCAACAGTGTCGGCAGCCGAACAGAAAACCTAGCCGAGAGGCTTCTGGGACAGGATCTGATCCACTCCCATCCGCCCATCACGGAAGGTCATCATCGCGCCCACGAGATAGACCCGCCAGACCCGGGCCACTTCCTCGCCCATCATCTCAACAGCCTGATCCCAGTTGGCGTCAAACCGGTCATGCCAGGCGTCAATGGTCCTGACATAGTGTTCCCGCATGGCCTCGACCCCGAGGATCTCGAATCCGGCGTTCTCGATCAGGTTGACCGTGTCGCCGACAGCCCGCATATGCATATCGGGAGCAATGAAGGATTCGATGAACGGTCCACCACCCGGGTGTTTGCCGTGACGCGACATCTGCTGGATCAGTACTTTGCCGCCGGGCCGCACGTTGCGGAACAGGGTGGAGGTGTAGGTGCCGTAGTTTTCTTCACCGACATGCTCGCCCATCTCCAACGATGCCACCGCGTCGTAGGGTCCGTCGCGAACATCGCGGTAGTCCTGCAACCGGATCTCTACCCGGTCCTGCAGGCCACGTTCCTTGATGCGCTGATCGATAAAAGCCTTCTGTTCCCTGGAAATGGTCACACCGGTGACTTTGGCACCGAAGTGCTCGGCGGCGAAGAGACTCAGCGAACCCCATCCGCAGCCGACATCGAGGAAACGCTGCCCGGGCATGGTATCCAGTCCGATCTTGCGGCAAACCTGGTCCAGCTTGTCCCGTTGGGCGTCCTCCAGCGTGTAATCCTGATCATCGGAGCGCCAATAGCCGCAGGAGTAGGCCATGTGATCATCAAGGATCAGTTCGTAGAAGGCATTCGACAGGTCGTAATGGTGGCTGATTGCCTCGCGATCACGGAGCAGGCTATGCAGGCGGCCCTTGATCTTCGCCTGCGACGCCGGCGCCGGGAGCGGCGGCCCGAAGACCCCCAGCTCGCGGGCCAGCTTGGTCAACTGCAACACCAGCGCGGGAGTGAGCTTCGGCATCGACAGATCACGCGACGCCACCACCTTCCACAGATGGGTCAGCGCTGCTTCGAGGGAGCCTGGCACATCGATCTCTCCGGTCACATAGGCCTGGGCCGCACCCAACTCCCCCGGGCTCCAGAGCAACCGCCGCAGCGCATTGGCGCTGTTGATCTGCACCTCTGGCTGGTCCTCCGGCCCGGCAGTACTGCCGTCCCAGGCCCGCAAATGGACGGGCAACTCGCCGCCGACAATGGGTTCGAGGATCCGCGCGAGCTTTCCGGCAATGTCCTTATCGATGCTGGCGGCCTGCAATGTGGCGTCTGGCTGAGTCAAGGGAATGCTCCTGATGGTTATGGCCGGCGGTCGAAGATGAGCTGTTGCACATCGAGGTAACCGGACTGAAAACCGGCCCTCGAATAGCACAGGTAGAACTGCCACATCCGCTGGAAGACCTGGTCAAAGCCCAGCTCCGAGACGTCATCGGTGTGGGCAAGGAACCGCTCTTCCCACAGCCGAAGGGTCTGCGCGTAGTGGTCGCCCATCGAGAGCCGCTCCCGTACCCGAAGGCTCGTGTAGCGGTCGGTGATGTCCTCGATCGCCCGCACCGATGGGATGAAGCCTCCGGGGAAGATGTACTTGTGGATCCAGGTGTAGGACCGGCGGGTCACCATCATCCGCTCGTGCGGCATGGTGATCGCCTGAATGGCCACCCGGCCGTCCGGGGCCAGCAGCCGGTCAATGGTCTGGAAGTACACGCCCCAGTACTCGTAGCCCACAGCCTCGATCATTTCTACCGACACGATCGCATCGAACTGGCCTTCGACGGCACGGTAATCCTTCAGCTCCACGGTCACCTGATCGGAGAGGCCGGCGTCGGCAATGCGACGTTCGGCCAGTTCCTTCTGCTCACTCGACAGGGTTACCGAGACTACGGTGGCGCCGCGGCGTGCCGCACGGATGGCCAGCTCACCCCAGCCGGTGCCGATTTCCAGCACGCGGGTGCCTTCCCTGACGTCGGCCTGGTCCAGCAGGCGGTCGACCTTGCGTTGCTGGGCTTCAGGAAGGTCATCCCACCGGGCGTCCAGCAGCTGCGGACCGTTGGCGTTAAACAGTGCACTGGAATAGGACATGGTGTCGTCCAGGAACAACTTGAACAGGTCATTGGACAGGTCATAGTGCCGGGAAATGTTTGACCGGGTGTTGACCTTGGTGTTGCGCTCCTTGCGGGGCGGCTTCGGCAGGTACAGGCCACGGAGCTTCTGCAGCGGCACCGGGACCAGGTGCGCCGCCTGCGCGGCGAACACCTGCATCACCTCGGTGAGGTCCGACGCCGTCCAGTCCTGCGCCATGTAGGCCTCACCCAGACCGATCAGACCGTTGTCGCCCAGGCGGGCAAAAAAGTCGGCGGGCCGGTGGATGCGCATCTCGGGACGTGGACCGCCGCCTGGAGCGCCGAGCACCGTACCGTCGTCGTACACCACCCTCAGTTGCAGGCGGTTCACTGCGGCAGCGAAGATTTTCTCGGCGAGGGCTGCAGCAACCTTGTTCCTCGGACCCGATGGAACGTTGGCGATACCGGGCCAATACTCCGGGTCAGCGTTAGCCTCGGAACGAACAAGGGTACTCATCGAACTGCCTCCTGTGATTCATGGTGTGGTCGGGTGCGCACCGGCAAACGACGCACCCAGAGTTTAACTCCCTGCCACCGGATCTGCGCAGCTGCGCGCAGAGGTGCAACAGGGATGGATGTGATCATCCGAACAACATTTCGGGTGGTGGCCGGCAACCGGTGCCCTGCCATTGTGGCGATGAAAGGGGCCTGGCCGTCCCTGTGCAGGGTGATTGCAACCTTGAGACGTTCCGCCGGCTCCGGAACCCGCATTTCATAATTTCCTGAAACGTCGTTAAACGGCGACACATAGAACGCTTTCCCGGTTGTTGCCCGGCCGGACTCATCGGGGTTCAGCAGGTAGCAGTGACGCTCCCCATAGGTGTTGTGCACCTCGGCGATGACCGCGGCCAGCGACCCGTCGGTGCGATGGCACCAGAACAGGCTCAACGGGTTAAAAACGTGACCGAGCACCCGTCCGCTGGCCAGCATGGTCACCCGGCCGCCGTCGTCGTCGATACCCTGGGTCGCCAGGTAGGTCGCCACGTTGGACCGGATGGACTGCTCCGGGTCCCCCAGATGGTCGGCTGCCGAGAATACCGCGAATGGCCTGAGCACGCGCGGGAGCACCGGCAGATCAGCCAGGTCCACGAACCAGCTGTAGCTGCGGTACGTGAACTCGTTCTGTAACGGCGTCCGGCGGATGTGTCGGATCGTCGTCGGGTACAGGGCGGCGGTCATGACGGAGCGTCCTCCAGCGCCGCGTCGAGTCGCTCGGCGTCCCAGGATCCCCCCAGGCGTTCGGCCGCGCGCAGCCCGGACAGGGCCCCATCCTCATGGAACCCCCAGCCGTGGTAGGCCCCGGCGAAGGCGATGCGGTCGTCGCTGAGCTCGGTCAACCGGCGCTGGGCGGCCAACGACGACGGCGTGTACTGGGGGTGTTCGTAGGTCATGGAACGCAGCACTGAGGCCGGGGCTATCTCGTCACCCTCACCCAGGCTGACCAGGAACCGGTGGTCGGTCCGGCCTTCGAGCCGCTGCAGCCGGGTGAGGTCGTACGTCACCAGCACACGGTCGGGGCTGGCGTCGCAGGACGGCAACCGATAGTTCCACGACGACCGCGCGGCGTCGGTGCGCGGCAGCACCGATTCATCGGTGTGGAACAGGGTGTGATTGGTGGAGTAGGGCATGTCGCCAAGAACTTCGGCCGCCAGCGGATCGGGGTCCCCCAACATGGCGAGCGCCTGATGCGGGTGGGTGGCAATGACTACGGCATCGTAGGTTTCGGTGGCCTGGTGCGCAGCATCGCCTAGCACCGTGACGACGACGCCGTCCCCCACCTTGCTCACATCGGTCACCGGCGAACCGAGCCGCACGTCCTCGATGTGTTCCAGCACCCGGTTCACGTATTCCCCCGACCCGCCAGTGACCGTGCGCCACTGGGGTGATCCTTTGATGGTGAGCATCCCGTGGTGGGACATGAAGGAGAACAGGTACCGCGCGGGGTAGGCGAGCGCCGTGGCCGGGTCGCAGGACCACACGGCCGAGACGACCGGGGTCATGAAGTGGGACGTGAAGTACTCGCTGAACTGTCCCTTGGCGAGAAACTCCCCGAGAGTCATGCCGTCGTCGACGGTTGGGCTGTCGGTGTGTCCCTCATACCCGCCGGTGTCCTTCAGCAGGGCGCGGGCGTCGCGCTGGAAGCGCAGTACTTCGAGCAGCATTTTGAGGTATTTCCCGCGGCGGAGCACTCCCCGCTGGGCGAACACCCCGCGGCGGCCCTTCGCCCCGGCGTATTCGAGGCCGCAGCCATCACACCGCACCGACATGGTCATGTCTGAGTCCTGCGTGGGAACCCCCAGCTCCCCGAAGAGTCGCAGCAAGGTGGGATAGGTCCTGTCGTTGTGGACGATAAACCCGGTGTCCACCCCCGAGGTGGTGCCATCGGACATCGGCATCTGGTGGGTGTGGGCGTGCCCGCCCGCACGGTGGTCGGCCTCGTACAGTGTGACCGAATGGTGACGGCTCAGCACGTAGGCCGCGGTCAGCCCGGCGACACCACTGCCGACAACGGCGATCCTGCGCCGTGCGCGGAACCCGCTACGGTCGGCCCCGAGGGGGTCAGGGTCATGCTGATAGTCGGTCATCTGCGCTCCTCCGCGTGGGTCGTGGGACTTCGCCGCCGGCCGGTTGGGCCGGTCAACTCGCCACTACAGGCCTCCTAGAAGGAAAACGCCTGTTGTAAATATAGTTTGGTAAGTGTTCGGAGACGGACGATTTCCGGATTGGTGCAATGGATCAGGCCAGACGGCAGGGATAAAGCGTCAGCTGACGAAAGGATTGCCGTGGTTAACCCAGTGCATTTGCGCACTCTTCTGGAGGTCATTCGCCTCGGATCCTTTACTGCTGCTGCGTCCCGGTTGGGGTATACGGCGTCGGCCGTGTCGCAGCAAATGTCAGCCCTGGAGCGGGACACCGGTGCCACCCTGTTCGAACGGTCGGCGCGGAGCGCGATACCCACCGAGGCGGCGGTGGTCATGGCACGTCACGCCGCGAAGGTTCTCACCGATATTGACGCCCTGCTGGCGTCCACCGCGCGTGCCGAGGCGGAGTCCACCCAGGAGCTTCGGTTGGGGATCTTTCCGAGCCTGGCGACCTATGCCCTGCCGCGGCTGCTGGGCACCCCTGAGTGGCGACGCCTGGGGATCAGTCTGAAGGTGTACGTGGCCGAACCCGGCCAGACCATCCAGGGTTTGCGGGCCGGCGGCGAGCTCGATTTGGCGTTGGTGTTCCAGGTGGGCCAGGGTGGGCTGGCATGGCCGTCATCGGTCAGCCGGCAGTGGATCGGGGACGACAATTTCCGGGTCGTGCTACCCGCGGCCTGGGGCATTCAGCCGGGGGCGGCCGTGAGCGCCGACCAGCTGTCCGACATGCCCTGGATCATGCACCACCCGGGAACCGCTGATGCCACGGTGATTGAGCGGCTCTTTGCCAGCTGCAACCTGCACCCCCGGGTGGTGGCGTATTGCGACGATTTCAATGCCAGCCTCGAGCTGGCAGCGGCCGGGCTCGGCGCCGCGCTGGTTCCTGAACTAGCGATGACGCACGGCCCGGCCGGTGTGGTGGCTCTTGATGTCCCGGAGATTCGTCTCGCGCGGAGCATTTTCGCGCTGCAGATCGGTGACAAGCAGACCACCAGGGTGAGGCTTTTCATGGACCAGCTGGCAGGCATCCTCAAGGCACAGAGCATCGAGCCGATCCGCCGCTAGAGCTGGGCCCGCACCCGGGCCGCAGCGTTGACCAGATTCCGCAGCGACTCAATGGTCTCGGCGTATCCCCGGGTTTTCAGCCCACAGTCCGGGTTCACCCAGATCTGGCGGGCTGGCAGCTGCCGAACCGCCTTCTCGACGAGTGCTACCACCTCCTCCTCGTCGGGGATCCGGGGCGAATGAATGTCGTAGACACCCGGGCCCACTCCCCGGGCGAACTGCTGCTCCTGCAGGTCGTGGACCACTTCCATCCGTGAGCGGGCGGCCTCGATGGAGGTGACATCGGCATCCAGCCCATCGATTGCGTCGATGATGGCGCCGAACTCCGAATAGCAGAGGTGGGTGTGGATCTGCGTAGACGGTGTTGCCCCCGCCGTCGCCAGCCGGAACGACGCCACCGACCAGGCAAGGTAGTCCGGCTGCAGCGCCTTCCTCAGTGGCAGCAGCTCCCGCAGCGCTGGTTCATCGACCTGGATGACACGGATACCGGCGCGCTCCAGATCGCTTACCTCGTCCCTGAGGGCGAGTGCCACCTGGTTGGCGGTCTCCCGCAGCGGCTGGTCATCCCGCACAAACGACCACGCCAGGATGGTGACCGGTCCCGTGAGCATCCCTTTCACCGGCTTCTCAGTGAGTGACTGGGCGTACTCCGCCCATCGCACGGTGATGGCCTCCGGACGGCTCACATCGCCCCAGAGGATGGCCGGCCGGGTGCACCGTGAACCGTAGGACTGCACCCACCCGTTCACTGTGACATCGAACCCGTCCAGGTTTTCGGCGAAGTACTGCACCATGTCGTTCCGCTCCGGTTCGCCGTGGACGAGGACATCGAACCCCAGGTCCTCCTGCAACGTGACCACCCGGGAAATTTCTTCCTTCATCAGGGTGGTGTACTGCTCGGCGGTGAGGTCGCCCCGGAGGAACCGGGCCCGGGCCGAGCGCACCTCGGCTGTCTGCGGAAACGATCCGATCGTGGTGGTCGGTAGCACCGGCAGTTGCAGGGCTGTTTCCTGCGCGGCCGTCCGCTCCTGATAGGCGACGCGGGTGAAGTCCGACGGCGTGAGCGACCCGAGGCGGTCCCTCACCTCGCTGCGGATCACGCCTTCGGCAGCAGCGCGAGAGGCACGCACAGCCGACGCTTCAGTTATTGCCGCGTCAATGGATCCCGCCGGTGAGTTATCGACCAGCCGGGACAGGGTGACGACCTCCTCCACCTTCTGATCAGCGAAGGCCAGCCACGTCCGCAGCTCGCGATTCAGCTGCGGTTCGTCCTCGACACTGTGCGGCACATGCTGCAGCGACGTCGACGTGGCGACACTCACTCGGGTTACCGTCGCAGTGAGGGTGGACAGTGTTGTGGCCGCTCGCGCCAGATCGGCCTTCCAGATGTTGTGGCCGTCCACCACTCCGGCGACCAGGGTGGTATCCCCCAGGGCGGCAAGGTCGGCTGCAGCGGGCAGCTCGCCTTTGACCAGGTCGAGGTGGAGCGCGTCGATCCCAGTACCCCCGAGGATGGGCAGTAGACCGCCCAGCGAGCCGTACTGGGTGGTGACGAGCACCGCGGGTCGTACCTTCGCAGCGGTGAGGAAACGGTAGGCCCGTTCGACGGCGCCAGCCACCTCGGAGGCGGGAACCGCCTGGTCTGCCACCAGGGCAGGCTCTTCCAGCTGCACCCACTGCGCGCCCGCTTCGGCCAGCTGTTCGAGCAACTGAATGTACAGCGGCAGCAGGTCATCGAGACGACTGAGCGGGTCGAACCCTGCCGGCGCTTCGTCGGCTGCCTTGCTCAGCAGCAGGAACGTGACCGGACCGATTATGGTCGGGCGGACGGTCAGACCCTGTTCGGCCGCCTCCGCAACGTTGCGGAGTATCCAGTTGTTGGCGAGCGTGAAGCGGGTGTCTGGCCCGATTTCGGGAACCAGGTAGTGGTAGTTGGTGTCGAACCACTTGGTCATTTCCAGAGGCTGCCGTCCGGCGTCGCCACGCGCCAGGGTGAAGTAGGCGTCCAGGCCGAGCTGGCCGCCGTCGTCGTAGAGGTCCTGGAACCGGTCGGGAACGGCGCCGAAGGTCGCGGCCGTGTCGAGCACCTGGTCGTAGAGGGAGAATGACGCGGGGATCGCCGACGTGGATTCCCCCAGGCCGAGGCCAGCGAGGTGCCTGTAACCGTTCAGCCGGAGGTGCCGCGTGGTGTCCTCCAACTGGGGGGCCGTACTCGTTCCCGCCCAGTAGGCTTCGACTGCCTTTTTGAGTTCGCGGCGGGGACCAATACGGGGGTAGCCGACGATGGTGGCTGCGGGGAATGCTTTGCTCATGAGTTGGGTCCTTCGGGAGTGGGAGGGATCAGGCGGATCGGCTGAGACCTGGTGCTGGGGGGCGGCTGAGCTCGAGCCGGTCCAGGACGTCAAGTGCCGCGCCATGTTCGTTGAAGGTGTAGATGTGGAGGCCCGGGGCGCCGTCGTCGAGCGCCGCATGGGCGAGGTCCACGGTGGCCTGAACGCCGATGCGGCGCCGCGCGGCGTCGTCGTCGGCGTTCATCAGCCGGTCCCTGAGCGTGGCGTCAACCTCGATTCCCGCGAGCTCGCTGAGACGCTCCAGCCGCTGCACGCTGGTGAAGGGGATGACACCGGGAATGATGGGAATCTCCACCCCGGCTCTGCGGGCGGTACGCAGGAGCCGGCGGTAGTGATCGGGAGCGAAATACACCTGGGTGATCGCGAAGTCGGCGCCAGCGGACTGTTTGGCCAGCAGCACCTCGATGTCATGTTCGAGACTGGGCGATTCAGGGTGTTTGGTGGAGTAGGCGGCGACCCCGACGGCGACCTTCCCCGCACACAGGTGGGCTGTCAGCTGACGCTCCACCCGCCGGATCAGCTCTACCAGCTCGCTGGCATAGTGCAGCTCGCCTGCTGACAGTGACATGTCCTGGGGCCGGTCACCCCGCAATGCGAGGATGCCGCGCACCCCACGGGAGATCAGTTCATCGATCAGCTCCATGAGGTCGTCGCGTGAATTACCCACGCAGGTCAGGTGCGCCAGGGGCTTCAGGGTGGTCTCATCAAGCAGCCGCATGAGCAGACCGATGGCCGTGTCACGGTTGGAGCCGGACGCCCCGTAGGTGACGGACACGAAGTCGGGGCGGGTATCCTCAAGGGCTCTGATCGTCCGCCAAAGAGCCTCTTCGGCGCTGGCGGACCGGGGCGGGAAAAGTTCGTAGGACAGAGCGGGGTAGCTCTGCGGGGGCGAATGCGCGAAAGACATTTGTGTCCTTGTCGATAGGTCACTGCTGAAACGGTAGGCATCAGTTGAGTGAATAACCAGGAGGGACGCAGAGCTGAGTTCAGGCGTGGCGCGGCCGCGCACCACTTGAACTTCTGCGAACAAATGTCAGGCCCACATGGGGGCACCCACACTCTCCATCGGAGAGTCGCTGACCCGTTACTGAAGTAACTTGGGGGCTACGCTACGCCGTCGACCCGGTGGCATCAAGTATCGGCCGCGTAATACTGCGTCATTGGATGTATTCGGCATTGCTGGGAGAATAGCAAGCATGCTGAAAAAACCATCCGGTGCACGCCTGTTAACCCAAATGGGTGGGCTGGTCCGACACAAGCGGCTACTGCTGGCCGTCAAAGCTGCGCTTGCCGCGTCCATCGCCTGGCTGATCGCTCTGCAGGTTCCGGGAGTCGCTGCGGAGTATCCGTACTACGCGCCGCTCGGCGCCGTGGCCTGCATGTACCCAACCATCTCGGGTTCAGCCAAACAGGGATTCCAGATCCTTATCGGGCTGGCCATCGGGTTTGCCCTGGCGTTCCCTATCATTTTCCTGGGCGACCGCTCAGTGTTCTCCATCGCGCTGGTGGTTGGTTTTGGGGTGCTGGCCGGTGGTCTGCCGCGCATCGGTGCGGGCCGGGACTGGATTCCCATCGCCGCCCTGTTTGTGCTCCTACTGGGCGGCGACGATCCCGATGGGTACTCGTTCGGGTATCTGGTGCAGATGCTGGTGGGCGTGACCGTTGGGCTAATCGTGAACATCGTCATTGTCCCGCCCCTGCATCTCACTGGTGTGATCACTGGACTCGACAGCCTCAGGTCGGCGCTGTCCCTGCAGCTCAAGGACATGGGTGAGGCGTTGCGGGAACAATGGCCCCCCGAGCACGAGGAATGGGCCGACCGGCAGACCAAACTCACCACGTTCAGCCAGGAGGTGCGTACAGCGGTTCAACTGGCTGATTCGAGCCGCCACGGGAACATCCGTCAGTACCGTCACAAGAGAGACCTCGCTGCAGATTTCCACTCCCTGCAGTCGATGGAGCGAATCACTTTTTATGTGGAGGACATGACCGAGTTGCTCGCCGACGTCATCTGGCGATCACCGGAGACCACCCCGCTGCCCAAGCCCCTGGGACCGCCGCTCGCCCACGCACTGAACCTGACCGCCGCCGCAGTTGAAGAGTGGGACACCACAGCCGATTCGATGACCGATGCGGAGGCGGCGGTGGAAGACCTGATGGGGCACGTCAAACACGTCTCGCCGGATGATCGCATCGAAGCCACGGCTTCGATGGGCATGTCCCTAAGGCGCATCCTGCTGACCATCCACGCTGACGCTGGCCCCCAGGACCAGGAGGGAATTACTCTGCCGGCTCCTGAAACGAATGATCAATGATGCCAAGATCAGCGAGCTGCGCCGACATTCCAGCGCCATCCGGTGCAAACACCCACGGAATATTCGGCGTCCGCGATGACGGTTTCGCGTTCGATCGGCCACCGGCCAGGACCGCCTCACCCATGGTGAGCTGGCGGATGGCGACCGCGCGGACATTCTGCGGGTAGTGGTCCGCGAAGTCGGCGTAAATTTCTTCATCATGCTGCCCGTTGTCACCGATGAGGAGCCACTTGATGTCGGGGAATTCGCCTGCGAGCCGTTTCAGAGAGCTGCGTTTATGCTCGGGTCCGCTGCGGAACCACCGGTCCCGGGTCGGACCCCAATCGGTGAGCAGTTTCGGACCCGCCGGGTAGAGGTTCCGGGAGAGGAACCGGGTCAGCGCGGGAGCAACATTCCATGCTCCGGTGGACAGGTAGAGCACAGGAGCACCGGGAGTCTCCTGGGTGATCCGTTCGAGCAGGACTGCCATGCCGGGCGTCGCCGCCCTGGCGTGCTCGTCCAGAACGAACGTGTTCCAGGCCGCCAGGAAGGGCCTGGGCAGGGCTGTGACCATCACCGTGTCATCAATATCAGACACCACCCCGAAGGTGGTGCCGGACTCGATAATCCGCACCGGCGACTCAACCAGGATGTCATCGGCGGACCGCAACTTGATGGTGTGCCACCCGGGGGCAAGCTGCGCATCTATGCGCGCATCGACGATGCCGCCACGGTCGGCGGTCACCTCATGGATTTCCCCGTCAATCTCAACTGTGACCTTCGCGTAGCGCACCGGCGCGCTGGTGAAGTTGCGCCAGCCACGGATGCCCTCCTTGATGGTCTTCAGCACTTCGCCGCCCTTGATGGGCGCCATCTCCACTGGATCGGCAAGAACCACACGGGCGA
The DNA here is from genome assembly GCF_054510775.1 of Arthrobacter sp. TMT4-20. Classification (NCBI taxonomy): domain Bacteria; kingdom Bacillati; phylum Actinomycetota; class Actinomycetes; order Micrococcales; family Micrococcaceae; genus Arthrobacter; species Arthrobacter sp. TMT4-20. The sequence continues at coordinate 61,896 of NZ_JBTNDW010000014.1, forward strand.
GCACCCGAATCCAGGTTGCTGAGCCATAGCCGGTGTAGGGAATGATGGTCTCCACATGCCCACGCTTGATGGCGACATTGGTCTGGACCGAGTGCCAGGCGTCGTCGATCCGTAATCCGAGGTGGGTACGTTCCTTGACGCCGTCGCGCTGCGGGTCGGGCTGACTTGATGGGTTGCTCGATGACATGCCACTAGTCTTTCACGCCGGCGTACCCATCTTCGTTCAGTAGGGTGGTGCAATGATCGAGACGTGGTGGTACCAGCTCCTGGGCGGATTCGCCCGGGCCGCGCCTCCGGAGATCACCGGTGTTGAGCTGCTCATCATGGTGATCGCTGCCGCGCTTCTCTCACTCCCCCGGGCAACCTGGCGGTATTTCGGCTTGTTCACCACCATCGTGCATGAACTCGGCCATGCGTTCGCCGCCCTCATGACGGGTCGTGTCCTCAAAGGAATCACCCTCACCATGGACCATGCGGGCACGACGACGACGATCGGCCGGCCGGGGTGGCGGTCCGCCTGGTCCGGCTTCTGGGGGTATCCGACGCCGGCTGCACTCGGGGCGGCCCTGACCTGGGCCGGGGTGAACGGCTGGGGTCCGGCGGCCCTGTCGACCGGCGCATTGATCCTCCTGGCGGCCCTGGCGTTCATTCGCAATGGTGGCGGTGTACTGATTCTTCTGGTGACAGTCAGTCTTTCGATGGTGCTGGTCCTGGCAGTGCCTGAGGAACTGACCGGGCACGTGGTGGTTGCCCTTGGTCTGGCCTTGCTGGTTGGTTCGGTCCGTGATCTTGGCAAGGTGCTCTCGGTCCATCTGCGACGGCGTCGGGAGCTCCAGTCCTCCGATGCTTACCTGCTCTATCTCAGCACCGGCGTCCCATCGCCGGTTTGGCTGCTGTTGTTCGCGGCTGTCATTGCCGGATCGCTCGTCGCTTCATGGATTTCACTCTCGGGGGAGATGGGTCCGGGAATCGCCTAGCATCATCAGCTTGTTCGCGGCCCGGCTGGCTGCTTCTCCGCAATTTTTCCGCTGTATCGGGTGGGATATACGTAAGATGACCGAATTGGGGCTACCGTAGGGATGCCACACTGATCGTGGCGCGGGCGCGTGGTGCGCTCCTCAACAGATTCGGGAGCATCTCGGTGATATTTCGGTGGGGGAAGTCTGTTCTCGCTGCATTTCCGCGTGGTTCGCGACTCCCTGATCCCGCCTGGAACTCCCGACACCGGTTAATCGTCCTTTTCGCGCTGGTGGCATCCGGGATGGTCACCGTATTCGCCCTCGGTCTGGGGACCTCCCCGTGGATGGCTTTATCGCTCGGGGTTCCGCCGGTGGCTGTGGCCCTGGTGGCGTGGAAGGCTCCCATCGGTCGGAGGTTCAGTGCGTCGCTGAGCTCCGCCTCCCTAATGCTGATCGCCGCCCTCGTGGTGCATATCAGTGGCACCATCGAAGCCCATTTTCTGTTTTTCATTCTGGTTCCGGTGGTCGCCCTCTACGAGGATTGGGCCCCGCTGGCGACAGCATCTCTTCTGGTTCTCGGTTATCACGCCTTCATGGGTCTGCATTCCCCTACCGCGGTTTACAACCACCAGGCTGCCACCGACAGCCCGGTGGCATGGTCCCTGATTCACAGCGCGTTGTTTCTGGCCATGTGCGTTACCAGCATTGTGCACTGGACCATCCATGAGCGCGCCAGACGCGAAGAGAATACTCTCCTGGATCGCCTCGCCGACCAGGCCCTCCATGACCCCCTGACGGGCCTTGCCAACCGAACTCTCCTTCACGATCGACTCAACCAGGCTCTCAGCCTGAGCCAGCGGACCGGGGCGTCGGTCATGGTGATCGCAGTCGACATAGACGGTTTCAAACCAGTCAACGATTCCTATGGGCATGCCACCGGAGATGCTCTCCTGGTCGAGCTCGCGCAGCGATTGGGGTCCTGCATCAGGGCCGGCGACACTGCAGCGCGCAACGGTGGCGACGAATTCACCCTGCTCCTCCCTGGCACTACCAGGGAGGAGGCCCCGGGTATGGCCGGGCGCATCCTCGCCGCCGTCAGTCCACCCTTCAGCCTGCCCGGCGTCGAGCTGGAAATGAGCGTCAGCGTTGGCCTTGCTGTCAGCTCAACGGGCACGGAGGGCGAAGCGCTCCTGCAGGAGGCGGACCAGGCGATGTATTCGGCGAAGCACAATGGGCGGGGTGGCTACGTCATCTTTGACAGGTCCCTCGTGCCGGGAACGCTCGGCACGATGACTGTCCACCCTGACCAGGCCCGCGGCTGGGTGGCATACACCCAGTCGCTCCGCGCCGAAATTGCTTCAGCCAAAGACCTTGGGCGGATTCCCGAGCAATCCCGCGGCCCGGAGACGGTCCGCCGCACCCTGGAATCGATCATTGCCGCAATCGACCAGTTGCCGCATGGTCCGCAGACAGCGAAGTTGCCGTTACCCGAACGAAACGCTCTCGAGGAGTTTGTCTTCCACCATGACCTGGTGCAGCACTGGGCCGACACCCTGCTGGCTGACTCAATCATTCAGGTTGAGCGGTCGGCGGAGGCCAACCTTTTCTGGCTTGCGCTACGGAGGTCAGCGATGAAGGACCACGGGGACCCCGGGAACAGCCCGGAGTCCGACGGGGACAACGTCCCCGTGGCAGCTACTTAGCGCTGACCGTGACTACCGGCTTGACCGGCGGCTTGGGCGCGTTCACTTGCAGACCGACCGTTGCCGTCTGACCCTTTCGCAGGGTTTTGGTCCAGTCCGAGCCGACACAGGTCACCGATTTCCTGGTCACCGACGTGCACTTCATCCCCCAGGAGTTGGCAACACTGATGACGTTGGGGTCGGTGAACGTCACCGACCACGAGTTCACGGCCCTGGAAGCACTGACCGATATCTGGGCGACATATCCCCCGTTCCACGAACTCTGCAACGACCACTTGGCGGCAACCGCGCTCGATCCTGTTCCCGGAACCGGGGTAGCCGTCTTGCTGGGTGTAGGGGCAGGGGCCGGCTTCGACGTTGGCGCAGGCGCGGCCGACTGGGTAGGTGTGGGCACCGCCACGGGCCGAAGGATGGGCTTCAGCGCGGCAAGTTTGGCGGTTTCCGGGGTACGCCAATCCGACTTTAGTAGTCCGCCAGTGTCGGAACTGTTGGGATTGAACGACCAGTAGGCGAAGCTTGTTCCGTTCGCTGCCAAATAGCTCACGAGCTTACCCATCCACTGCTTGTCAGAGGTGGTTTCCAATTTTGAACCGAATTCTCCGACCAGGACAGGCGCTATCCCGTTCTTGGCAATATAGCCCCAGTTGGCGTCCCAAATTCCCGGCAGATTCGCGGGGTAATTGGATGCCGAGAACCATTTTTGCGGATATACCGATGCCGGGTAATCGTGCGGTGAATAGACCACCTGGTTGGGTACCGTCAGCTTCACGGGTTTCTTGGCCACATCTGCGAGGCCGCCGCCCCACCAGGTCCAGGAGCCGTTGCCCTGGGCCTCGACGCCTTCAACGATGATCAAGAGCTTGGAGTTCACTGTTTGAACTGCCTTGCCAGCGCGGGTCGCGGCAGCATGCCAGTCATGTGCGGGGTTCGAGCCGCCCCAACGTGCTACGCCGTGGGGCTCGTTGTGAAGGTCGAAGCCGATCACTGTGGGTTCGTTTTTGTACCGGGTGGCGAGCTTCTTCCAGTCGGCGATCCACTGCGCCTCGCTGTACTGGGGGGTGTACCAAAGCTCCGACTGAGCGGCCGAGGACGGGCGGTGTCGGTCAAGAATGACGTTTAGTCCCAAAGCCTTGGACTTGGCGATGAAAAGGTCCATCACCTGCTGGGGGGTCTTTTTCGCCAGCTCCGGGTTGGCGTAGAAGTTGGTGTCAGAGCTGACTTTGCCGGTGGTGATGCACTGGTTGGAGTACGGCAGTCGAATGGTGTTGAAGCCCATCGACTTTATCTGCCGGAGCCCGTCATTGAGATTGATGGTCCACAGTCCGTGGGGGACGCAGTCGGGCGTCTCCAGGCCAAACCAATTGGCCGCCCTGATGACATAGGGCTTGTTTGCCGCGTCGCGAATTGTTCCGCCGTCAGTGTGCAGCCACCCCGCGCCCTTAGCGGACACATTTGCCGCGTGAACAACGTTCAAAGCTTCGGGAGCCGAACCAGGCGGGACACCCCCGCAGCCTGCCAACGCAAGCATCACTGCCGCCATCGTTGCCGTAGCCGCCAGGAAACGCCCACGGAATCCCGCCCGAGTGCCGGAATGTTCAGCCATAAAATTCAGTTCCTTCTAAATGAGACCAGCTATTCCGGCAATAATCTCTCTGAGAATACGCTAGAAACGCTTCCGCCTACCCGCAGGTTCGGGCACCCTGCGGAGACGTTGCCGTGGGTCACAGGGTATTCTTGATGCTGACGAAAGGGGCGGGGCACAGATGTCCAAAAGTAAGCGGAACGACTCGTCGACCGTCGACCTCCACCCGTGGCCGGTGCCGGTGAATAGCCGAGCCCTGCACATCGCGAAAATGGTCTTGGGTGCGGGGATGATTGTCCTGCTTCTCACCCAGGTGATGCCGGTGAACTTGCTGGGCGGAATGATGAATAACTTCTTCACCATTATTCTTTTACTTTCCTGGGCGGGCCCGGCACGGCGGATGATGCGCCGTTACTCATCGGGCGGGCGAAATAATCCCCCCGCTGAAGAACAGTAATTCGCAACGTTACACACGGACTGCGAGCTTCCCACTCACCGCCCCCTCTTCCAACCGACGCATAGCCTGCGGAGTCTGGTCCAGCGGATAGGTACCGCCAAGCTGCGGAATGATGACGCCTGCCTCGACCAGGCCTCCCAGCAACTCCAGATCAGCGGAGCGCTCCTTGGCGACAAACATCCTGAGGTTTTGGCTGATAAAGGGAGACATCAGGACTGCCCGTAGCTGGCGCCCGATACCAATCCAGTCGCCAGCGCCTTCACCTCCGATAATGACAGCTGTTCCTTTGGATCTCAGCGCCCCTCGAAGGCGGTGCAGTGAGGAGTTGCCTCCTATGTCCAGGATCAAATCGTAATTCCGTCCCGCATGTGAGTAGTCTTCAGTGGTGTAGTCGACGACCTGGTCTGCCCCCAGGGACCTGACAAAATCCAGCTTCTGAGTGCTACACACCCCGGTGGTCTTGGCCCCGAAATGCTTCGCCAACTGGACGGCATAGCTGCCCACCCCACCTGAGGCGCCGATTACCAGAACTGACTGTCCGGCTTTGACCCGGCCCATCTCCCGCAGGGCCTGCAGCGCTGTCACAGCTGACACGGGAACTATCGAGGCACTCTCGGAGGGCACACCTGGCGGCTTATGCGCGAGCTTGTCCTCCCGGGCCACAGCGTATTCGGCGAACGCACCCGCGCCGATCCCGAACACTTCGTCCCCGATCCGAAACCCCCGGACGCCTGTACCGACGTCGACGACGGTGCCCGCCAACTCCTGACCGGAAACTGGCTGACGGGGTGTGCGCAGTCCGAAGACGAGGCGGAGCAGGTAAGGCTTGCCGGTCATGATGTGCCACGCTCCCCTGTCGAGACCGGCGGAACGCACCTGGACAAGCACCTCGTGAGGTGCCGGTGCAGGGCGCGGAATTTGTTCGAGGGTCAGCACAGAGGCAGCCCCGTACCCCCGCTGCACCATCGCGCGCATCATCGCGCCCTGCGGCAGGTTAACGCTGGTTTGCCTTTTTCTGGTCACCATAGCTGGCTCCATTCAGCAGTTTTCGCGCTTTTCCGATGAAGTACCAAGTTGGTCCTCCGCACATAGTACTGAGGACGTGGGGACCATGGAGGAAATTTTTGCCGGCATTCTTGACCTTGTCTTTGAGCCCTCTCGTGAGAGGATCACGGTGTGGCTAACCGACTGATGCTCCTTGACACCGCGTCCCTCTACTTCCGCGCGTTTTACGGATTGCCCGATTCCCTGAGGGCTCCCGACGGAACTCCGGTCAACGCCGTGCGCGGCCTGCTGGATATGATCGCCCGGCTTGTCGCTGACTATGAGCCGACCCACCTGGCCGCTTGCTGGGACGACGATTGGCGGCCCGCCTGGCGGGTCGATCTCATCCCGAGCTACAAGGCCCATCGGATGGTCACCGCGGTGGCCGACGGCATCGACATCGAGGAAGTACCGGAAGGGCTGGTGGCCCAGGTGCCGATGATCCGTGAGGCCCTGGCCGCCTTCGGAATTACGCTGGTTGGAGCCCCCGAGCACGAGGCCGACGACGTCATCGGCAGTCTGGCAGCCCAGGCCGAGTTCCCCGTGGACATCGTCACCGGTGACCGGGACCTCTTTCAGCTGGTCGACGATAGCCACGACGTTCGGGTGATCTACACCGCCCGTGGCATGAGCAAACTGGAAGTCCTGACTGACGCCACGGTTGTCAGCAAATATAAGGTGCTGCCGGGTCAGTACGCGGATTTCGCTGCATTGCGGGGGGATACTTCCGATGGCCTGCCCGGGGTGCCGGGAATTGGCGATAAGACTGCCGCCAGCCTGCTGCAGGAGTTCGTAGACCTGGACGGAATTGTTGCAGCTGCCAACGATCCTGGTTCCTCCATGTCCGCCTCCATGCGGGCCAAAATTGTCAAGGCAGCCGATTACCTGTCGGTGGCCCCCACAGTGGTCAACGTAGTCCGCGACCTCGACCTCGGGGAATTGAATGCGAGAATCCAGCCCCTCGACGCAGGTCATCTGGACCGGATCGAGCAGTTGACCACTGACTGGAATTTGGGCGGCTCCTCGGGGCGTGCCCTGAAGTCGTTGGGTAACAGCTGACCGGCTCCGCTGCTAGGCCGGCGAGGCGGTAAGCACCACATTCTTGCCCCATAGATCCTCCGTGTAACAGCTGATAATCACCAGTTGGTTGGGGGTGACATTCCAGATCTCGCTGTCTTTGAGAGTGTCCTTGTTGTAGGTGGCGATGGAGTCGACAATGTACTCCAGGGTTCCTGCTGCGGTTTCGACGGTGATGAGATTCCCGGGAGCTGTCTGCGTGCTAAGCCGGTTGAACGGTGCGTCCCTGCCTTCCCAGCTGTGCCCGGTGAGGTAGGTGGTATTTGTTGACCCCTCGCCGGGCCGGCCATAGGACGACAGCCAGTAACCGTCATCGGTGAACGGCGGGATGATTGTTTGGCTGGCAAGCTCGTCGTCGGTCGGGGTCAGTGCGAGAATCGTGACGTCGATTCCCGCCGCCTCGATAGTGAGTCGCACTGGCTGAGCTGCCGCTGGTGCGGCCGCGTCGGATTCAGCTTCAACCGAATCACTCTCCGACGGCGCGGCAGTAGTAGGTTGCGCAGCGATCGGGTCAGCAACTTCTGGTACTCCCGTCGATTGGCCAGTTGACTGTGCTGCGGCGGTGGTTTCGGCTGGCGCCTGCAGCGCACCAAATGCCACCGAGCCGATCAGGGCTGCAAGAAAGAGGGCCGGAAAGACCCTGCCCCGTGTCCCCGGACGCGCGAACCTGGGTCCAGCTGATGCTTTACTTCGTTTGCCCATCATCATCTCCTCCCTCGGCGCCCCGGTCGGAGGTGGGGGGCCGACCAAGGAGACACAAACAAACACCCGGCCA